>SKFV01000021.1 GCA_007117785.1 Pseudomonas sp. | reverse complement strand
CTCAAGATCCATGGAGTCGAGCACCTGCTCGGCCATTTCGCGCTCGGTAAGACCACCGCAGATCTGGATAAACCGATCCGCCAGGGTCGATTTCCCATGATCAATGTGCGCAATAATGGAGAAATTACGAATAAGGCTCAGGTCACTCACAACGGGCTCTTCCACAGATGGGTTGCCGGGAGGGCAGACCGCCGCAGACCCATAAGGTGCGACTGGCACAGCCAGCGGGCAAAAACAGGGGGCGTTGCCCCGAAATCAGCCCGCGAGTGTACCTGATCTGGTGAATTGACGCCATGCCGGCCCGGTAGCAAAAGCAACAGGCTGTTGCTACCGGACAACGCTCAATCGTTGAGGCGGAAGGTAATAAAGCTGGCACGACCCTGACGGATCACCCGCATGGAAATCGAACGATTGCTGGGCAATTCCTTGGTGATAGCTTCAAAGGTCTCGACCGAGTCAATCTCGCGATTGTTCAGATTGGTGATAATGTCGCCGTTGCGTAAGCCAACCATGGCTCCAGCACCCGGACGCACCTCACGCACCACCACACCGTTGCGCAGATCCAGATTACGTTTCTGCTCGTCGGTCAGCATCGTCACACTGACACCAAGACGGTTGTCCTCCACACTCGGGGTCTGCGGTGCACTGACCGGCGCTTCACTCTCGCCATCGTCGGGCAATGCACCGACTTCCAGCTTGATGGTCCGACGCCGCTTGTCGCGCATGACTACCATGCTGGCTTCGTTACCCGGACGGACCCGACCAACAGCATGCGGCAAATCAGATGACATGATGATGTCTTCGCCGTTGAAACTGAGAATCACGTCACCAACCTGCAGACCACCTTTGTCAGCCGGGCCGTCCGGCATGATCTGCGCAACCAGGGCACCCGCCGGACGAGGCAAGCCGAAAGATTCAGCCAGATCCTTGTTGACCTCCTGAATCACCACACCAAGCCAGCCACGCTGCACACTGCCCTGCTCCTTGATCTGCTCGACCACGTCCATGGCCACATCCATCGGGATTGCAAAAGACAGCCCCATAAAACCACCCGAGCGGGTGAAAATCTGTGAATTGATACCTATCACTTCACCATCCAGGTTGAAGAGCGGGCCGCCGGAGTTGCCCGGATTGATCGCCACATCGGTCTGGATAAAGGGTACATAGTTCTCGTTTGGCAGACTGCGGCCCTTGGCACTGACAATACCCGCGGTAACCGAGTAATCAAAGCCGAACGGCGAGCCAATCGCCAACACCCATTCGCCCGGCTTGAGGTCAGCGGATTTGCCGATACGCACCACAGGCAGATCGTCATCCGTTTCAATCTTCAACAGTGCCAGGTCCGAGCGGGGATCGGCACCGATAAGCTCAGCAGTCAGCTCACGGCGATCAGACAGGCGAACAAAAATTTCTTCCGCATCAGCGACCACATGGTTATTGGTCAGCACATAACCGTCTTTGGAAATGATAAAGCCGGAACCAAGAGATTGCGGGGCCTGACGTTGACGCGGGGCCCGCTCTTGCGGAAAACCGCGCTCAAAGAATTCTCGAAAAATCGGTGGCAGGCCTTCCATATCAGGCATTCCAGGAATGCCACTGGATGCTTGCGGGGCGGCCTGTCGAGTGCTGATATTGACGACTGCTGGCGAAGCCTCCTCAACCAGCTCGGTAAAATCCGGCAAGCCGGTTCGCGCCAATGCGGCACTTTGCCAACTCAGCAAGAACAGCGCGATAGTCACTGCCATCCAACGTTGTACAGGTATCATCCCCCAACTCCCCTCTCACTCGCGAAATGAATTCAACAGGCTTGCCTGCCCCCCGGCCGGCAAGGGCCCTGCCAGTACTTGTGGTTGCAGCAAAGCACTATTGCTGCGCCGTCCAGCCCAGGCCCGGGCGCCTAAAAAGCCGGCACCCAGACCGAGCATGGCGCCGAGAATAACAAGCGGCTCAGGCAACCCCATTGTCTGAACCAGCAGGCCGCCAGCAAACAGCAATGCCAGCGGCAACAGATACATCAACAGCGAACTCATGACCACCGCCTGCTCCGGCACCCCGATGGTAACCTGATCCCCAACCTGAAGAGATCGATCGGTTGACACGCGAATAAAACCCAAACGATTGCCGATCCCCACTTTCTGTAACAATGCCGAGCCACAGCCAGTACGCGCCTTACAGCTACCACAGGTACTCTGTCGTACGGTCTCGACCCAGACAGCTCCAGGCTCGATACTCAGCACTCGCCCCTGCTCCTCAATCACGGCTCAACACCTTGCAGGGCATTGGCTATGCGTTCGGCAGCAGCTACCGGCAACTCGCCAACCACAGTGGCCAGATAGCCGCCATCGCCCGAACGCAGGGTACGACTGACGGCAACCGTTGGCCCCAGCTGCGCGCGCAGATCATCCGCCTGGTCCATTTCCTTCAGCGGCTCGATAAAGATACTGAAGCGAGCCAAACCATCGGTGTACACCTGGGTCACCAGGCCACCATCATCATCATTGGCTACATGCTCGTAAGCCAGACTGAAACCTGAAGGCAGCCATCCAGAACTGATAGTGGTAGGCCGATCCGGAGCTTTTGCCCGGGTTTCCAACAGCGGCAAGCAGGCATTACCCGGCTGCAAGGCAGCTGAATCCAGAGGCGAATAATCCAGAGTAGTGAACTGGAAGCGTTCCAGCAGGGTGTCACGGTCATTGATCAACAGGGACTTGAGCAACAAACCGGTTTCCCGGTCCAGGTACAGCTCATAGGCATAACGGAAGGCATCACGCGGCTGGAGTGAGATAACCACTACCGGGCGGGCAGCAACCCGCGTCTGGCCAAGAACTTGAAGGACATACCAATTATGCAACAGAGACGTCTGCTCATTGACCCGATCGTCAGTACCCACACTGCTGGCAACTTCCAGCGAACTGGCGCACATCAGCATGCCATTCTGCCGCAGCCACTCCTGAGCGGGCCCGTCGGTGCGTACCATACGCTCAACCACGCCCTGCTCGGTAGCCTGACGCCAGATATGGTGGGTGGTGAAATGGCCAGTGCGCTCATAGATGAACGAACCTTGATAACTGTACTGCTGGCTGGCGTGGGTCATGCGCGCCAGCCAGTCACGCGCATCTTCTGCAAGCGCCAGCGGTGCTGCCAGGCATAACGCCAGGAAACCGCTACAACAACGCAGAGCTGCAGCCATCAGCGACCTTCCAGGCTGGCAGCCCGGGCGTAGGGCAATACATGCGGCGTATTGAATCCTGCACCGTGCTCGGCGTGCTGGCGCAGGTAGCTACCAATGCGCTGCTCGTGCCAGGCGGTCGGCGATTGTGCCTGAGGCTGCTCAACCTGACCCTGCGCAGGGCGCGGGAAGCCAGCCAGCATGGCACTGCCGCCCACCCCGGTAACCGGTGCTGGTGACCATTCCTGCGTAGCCGTTCCCGCGTCAGCCAGTGGGGCGGAGGTATCGATCGAGCTGTCTAGGGTAGTCATACGCACACCGACCAGAACTGCCAGAGTGACCGAGGCTGCAACGGCAGCGCGGCCGTAACCGGATACCAACCAGCGTCGAGTCTTTGCTGGGCGACCAAGTGCCGGCTCGTCCTGGAGTGCCGCTGCGATCCCGGCAGACAGATCGACTCCCGGCTGACATGCTTCGGCGTGCAGGGCTGCGCGGGCCAGCTGGTGACGTCGCCAGCGCGCACGCAGGGCAGAGTCCTGTTCAGTGGCCTGAAGAAAACGGCGCAACTCCAGTTCATCAGCTTCACCGTCCATAACGGCAGACAGTGACTCCTGCATGGTTTCGCTCTTCATCGCTTTACCTCTGCTATGCCCCAGGAGGGCCTCTGCTGGTGCTTGCAGCCTGCTCATGTTTCCAGCAACGGCTGCAACGCCTTGTCTATTGCCTCACGGGCACGAAAGATTCGTGACCTGACAGTGCCCACCGGACAATCCATGACGCTGGCAATGTCTTCATAACTCAAGCCTTCGAACTCACGCAAGGTCAGTGCGGTTCGTAGGTCATCTGGCAACTGCTGCAGGGTTCGCTTGACCACCTGCTCGATTTCGTCGCGTAACAACTCCCTTTCCGGGGAGTGCAGGTCTTTCAACGCGCTGTCACCATCATGGTACTCTGCATCTTCTGCTGCAATATCTGAATCTGGTGGCCGCCGCCCGCGGGCGACCAGATAATTCTTGGCCGTATTGATCGCAATCCGGTACAGCCAGGTATAAAAGGCGCTATCGCCGCGAAAGTTGGGCAACGCCCGATACGCCTTGATAAAAGCCTCTTGGGCTACATCCTGCGCTTCATGACTGTCGTGCACAAAGCGCGTCACCAGCGCCAGGATCTTGTGCTGGTACTTGAGCACGAGCAGATCAAAGGCACGCTTATCACCTTTCTGAACCCGTACAACCAGCTGCTGATCGTCCTCGGCAGCCATTAGTGCATGGCTCCGCAGGCTCTGGCAGCGTGCCACTGCAGCACCTTGTTAAGATTGACCCGCGATCTAGCCAAAAGTTCTCCCCTTGCTCGGCTCAATGATGGGAACCTGTAACGGCGACAAAGTTCCGCAGCACTCCCTTGAGAACTCATGATACCAAGACCCACGCAATTTGATAGCAGCCAGCATCAGGGTTGCTGCTGTAAGGCGATGATGGCACAAGGCGCAACACTTTGTTCCCTGAGCCCATACAGACTTGTCTTGACCGCAGTTCAGCAGGTCTTTAGCCTTGGGGGATTATTCCAACCATGCAAAGGAAATACCGCATGTTGCGCCCCCTCACTCTGGCCTGCCTGCTGGCCGGTCTGGCAACGCCCGCTCTGGCCACCGACCTGCTGACCATTTACCAGGAAGCCCTGGAAAACAGTGCTGATCTGGCTGCCGCACAGGCTGACAGTATGGCCCGCCAGGAAGTCCTGCCTCAGGCCCGCTCACAATTACTACCCAATCTTGGTGTTGGTGCAGGCATTGCCCGTGAGGAAATCGATATCGACGGGCGAAACCCGCAAACCGGTGCTGGCGATGATCGTTTCACTACCCGCTATTTTCAGGCCAGCCTTACTCAACCCCTGTTTCGGGTAGACAGCTGGTTTGACTATCAATCTGCCAAATTCCTCAGCGAACAGGCCAAGGCTGAGTTTGCGGCAACCCAGCAGGCGCTGATTCTGGAAGTAGCTGAAGCCTACTTCAATGTCTTGCAGGCGAGTGACAACCTGGCCACCGCAAAAGCTGAAGAGACTGCCTTCGAGCGCCAACTGGAACAAGCCCGGGAACGCTTTGAAGTTGGCCTGTCAGCCCGCACTGATGTACTGGAAGCCCAAGCCGGCTATGACAGCGCGCGGGCAGCTCGCTTGACCGCACAAACCAATCTGGACGTCAGCTTCCAGGCCGTCAACCGCCTGACCAATAGCTATTACGAGCGCCTGGATGGTATCAGCCATGACCTGCCGATTTTGCCTCCCAACCCCCGAAACATGCAGGAATGGGTGGACATTGCCAGCCAACAGAATCTGGACCTGAGCGCTGCTCGCTTGTCAGTGGACAGTGCAGGCCAGGCACTGCGAGGCAGTCGCGGCGGCTATGCGCCGAGCGTGGATGCATTTGTGCGCTATCAGGATAATCGTGGCGGCAGCAACATGAGTGGCACAGGCAATTTCGATACCCAGGTGACTCAGATCGGCGTAGAACTGAGTATGCCTTTGTTTACCGGCGGTGCCACCAGCTCAAGGGTTCGCGAGTCAACCTATCGTCTGAACCAGGCCGAGTTTTCCAGCGATGCCCTGCTACGCCGCGTGGTAGAAAGCACCCGCAATCTCTACCGCACGGTAACGTCCAGCGTGGAAGAAATCGACGCCCGCCGGCAGGCGATCCTGTCGGCCAAGGCAGCCCTGGATGCCACCGAAACTGGTTATGAAGTAGGCACACGGAATGTGGTTGATGTACTTGACGCCCAGCGCAACCTGTTCCGCGCCGTGCGTGATTACAACACCCTGCGCTACAACTACATCATCAACAACCTGAGCCTGAAACAGGCCGCCGGCACGCTCAGCCCGCAGGATCTGCAGGAGCTATCCCAGTGGCTGAATCCGGATTACGATCCCGACCGCGACTTTATTCCGCCCTTTACCGAGGCCGAAACCCGGGAAATGTCGCTGGGCCGCCCCTCTTCAGCACCCAGCGGCAGTGAACGCCCCAGCCCGCGCAGCAGTTTCTGATCCTCTTTGACAAGACTCGCTTGCTGTCAATCGCAACACCCGCCACTTGGCGGGTGTTTTTATTTGCGTGGCTTGGCGCGCCGGGTCGGTTCTGCCTGCAAGGGGTCATCCGGCCAGTAATGCTTGGGGTAGCGCCCTTTCATATCCTTTTTTACCTCGGCATAACTGCCCTGCCAGAAGCCGACCAGATCCTGCGTGATCTGCAACGGCCGCTGTGCCGGCGACAACAGATGCAGGGTCAGCGCCACCCGTCCGCCGGCAATCCGCGGCGTCTCGCTACTGCCAAATAGCTCTTGCAGGCGCACTGCCAACAAAGGGGTATCGGCCAGGTAATCAATTCGGATACGTGAGCCAGTAGGCACCGTCCAGTGGGTCGGCGCCTGCTCTTCGAGTTGCTGCGGCAAGGGCCAGGGCAGCTGTGCCTGCAGAATGACGGCCAGATTCAGCCGGGCAAAATGGCTCAACCGACGGACATTGTTCAGGTACGGCGCCAGCCAGTCCTCCAGCGAATCGAGCAAAGCCGTATCGCTCAAATCAGGCCATTGCGTATCCACCGCATTGGCCTGATCCAGGGCACGCAGCAAGGCAATGCGCGCCTGCCATTGACGCAGTACTGGTGTCCACGGTAACAGCGCCAACCCCTGCTTGCGCACCACCGCGCACAGGGCTTGACTGCGCTGCTGCGGATCCATGGCCGGCAAGGGTTCACGGCTGACGACCAAAGCCCCGACGCATTGCTGGCGCTCGGCAATCAGACTGTCATTGCGGGCATCCCACTCCAGGGTGTCCTGCACGTGCAGCAGGTCGGGCTGGCAGCGCAAGAGCACATCCATATCCAGATCAGCCGCCTGAAAAATGCGCGCATTGCGCTGCTGGCTATGCCCACCCAGCGCGCTGATCACCAACCATTGATTTTGCTGCAGCGCATCCACGTCACCAAAGTTCGCCGCCCGGCCATTGGACAAACGATAATCACTACCTGCCGCTCCACGCCGTTGCGCAATCCGGTCAGGATAAGCGAGCGCCAACAAGACACCGATCGCGGATGCTTCGGCCAACTCAGCAGCTTTGCTCGCCTGGTCGTTACCCGCGAGCACACGCTGCCATTGCCCAGCCAACTGCTTGACGCGCTGCCAGGCTCCGCGATCGACACTGGCCTCACTGCGCGCGTCGGCAAACAGCGCCAGACGTCGACTGATATCCGCATCCGTCACCCCGCGCAGCACATCACGCTCACTGACAAGAGCTGCCAGCTGCGCAGCCAACTGCTCGTGCCCCAGCGCCTGGCCGCGCAGCAGCATATGCGCCAGGCGAGGATGCATGGGCAGTTCGGCCATAGACTGACCATGTGCGGTTATTTGCCAGTTATCGGCCTGCAATGTGAGCGCACCGAGCCGGAGCAAAAGCTCACGCCCTTGCTGCAATGCTGCTGCCGGCGGCGGATCCAGCCATATCAGCTCACCGGCATTCTGAATACCCCACTGCGCCAACATCAAGGCCAGTGGCGCCAGATCGGCCTGCAGCATTTCGGCCGGGGTTTGTGCCGCCAGTTGGGCCTGTTGCTGTTCCGACCACAGGCGATAGCACTGGCCCGGCCCTAACCGCCCGGCACGACCGGCGCGCTGCTCCGCGGCTGCCCGCGACACCCGCTGGGTATGTAACCGGGTCATCCCGCTGACCGGATCAAATACTGCAGCGCGCGCCAGACCCGCATCCACAACACTCTCAATCCCTTCAATGGTCAGGCTGGTCTCGGCAATACTGGTGGCCAGCACCACTTTACGCCGCCCTGTCGGCGCCGGCTGAATCGCCTGTCGTTGAGCACTGAATTCCAGATCGCCATACAGCGGCGTCAACAGGATATCCGGCTGGGTCGCCAACGCATCGGCCAACAACGCCTGAACGCGGCGAATCTCGCCAACACCGGGCAAAAAAACCAGCACACTACCAGCGCTTTCAGCCAGCGCCTGCAGCACCGCCCGGGATACTCGCGGCTCAATCGCTTCACGTAGCTGATAAGGAGCCAGATAGTTGATGGTGACCGGATACTGTCGACCCTGGCTGGACACAACCGGCGCTCCGGCAAGTAAGTGGCTGACAGCCTCACCATCCAACGTCGCCGACATCACCAGCAGACGCAGATCATCACGCAACAATTGCTGACTTTGTACGCACAGCGCCAACCCCAGATCCGCATCCAGGCTACGCTCATGGAATTCGTCAAAGATCACCAGACCGACCCCGGGTAGCTCCGGGTCAGCCTGCAACAGACGCTGCAATATTCCTTCGGTGACCACCTCGATGCGGGTAGCTGAACTGACCCTGGATTCCAGGCGAATACGATAGCCCACGCGTTGCCCGACCGGCTCGCCCAATAACTCGGCCAGACGTTCTGCCGCCGCCCGCGCTGCCAGCCGACGCGGCTCAAGCATGATGATCTTCTGCCCGTGCAACCAATCAGCATCCAGCAGGGCCAGGGGCACCCGCGTGGTCTTGCCGGCCCCTGGCGGTGCTTGCAGCACGACCGCCGAGTGCGCCGCCAATTGCTGCTGCAGCTCTGACAGCACCTCTTCTACCGGTAAACTCAACCTGCCTCCCAGGGCTCTGGATCGGTCGCTGGCACTCACTGTCAGCGTTTCGACTGCAGTATACTGCAGGGGTTTTCAATCACGGTATGTTCAAGGAGTTCGGTATGCAGCACAAACGCTTGCTCAGCCTGGCTGTCGGGCTGGCACTGACCACTCAACTGGCCGCTTGCGGCACTGTGTTCTACCCCGAGCGTCGTGGTCAGATCAGTGGCCAGATCGACCCCGGCGTTGCCATTCTCAATGGTATGGGGCTGCTGTTTTACGTCGTACCCGGCCTGATTGCCTTTGCCGTCGACTTTACCACCGGCGCCATCTATCTGCCGGATGAGCGTTACAGTCTGACCCCGGAGCAAATGCGCCAGATCGTCGATGAACAAGGCCAGCTCGACCCAGCCAAGCTGCAAGGCCTGCTGCAGCGTGAATTTTCCCATGAGGTTGAACTGTACGGCGCGGTAATGCTGGCTGACCCACAGGTCGAACAACTGGCCTTGCTGGGTCTGCCGCCCCGCGGATAAGTCCTGACTGACAGCCACAAAAAAGCCGACTGGCGAGAGTCGGCTTTTTTGCTTGCTGTCCACTGCTGGCCGTGTCGGCTAGTGCCTGCTCCTCTGACCTTGTGGGCGAGGTGATCGGCTGGCATGGCACCCGGTAAGGTTATCTGCCCCGGCATGCTGGATAAGCGCTCCGGCTGGACGTCCGATCGTGGCGTTGATTCAATAGGGTTAGATTACGCTGATAGTAGCGAAATTTCTTGTCTTTTATTGCATAAAAAACCACCATTAACGCAATTATCTATCTCATTATGAGGATTTTATGCAACCAGATAAAAGCTCCAACCCCGCAGCGCACAATCTTGACCGCTTCGACCTGAAAATCCTCGCCGCCCTGCAGCGTGATGCCCGTATCAGCAACCAGGAACTGGCTGAACGCATCGGCCTGTCCCCTTCACCCTGCTCACGCCGGGTAAAAGCCCTGGAAGATGCCGGCTATATTCGCCAACAGGTTGCCTTGCTCGACCCAGGCATGCTCGGCCTGAGCCTTACTGCCTTTGTGCTTATCGGCATGGACCGGCATACCCCGGAACGCTTTGACGGTTTTGAGCAGGTCATTCGTAATTGCCCGGAAGTACTCGACTGCTGCCTGGTGACCGGTATGGACGCTGACTATCAGCTGCGCGTAGTGGTCCCGGATATGCACCATTACCAGCAATTTCTGCTCGGCCGCCTGACGCGTATCGAAGGCGTATCCAGTGTGCGTTCCAGCTTTGTATTGCGTCAGGTTATTGCCAGCACGGAATTGCCGCTCACCCATCTCAAGCCCTGAGACAAGCTGTCGCAGGCCAATAGCCGACTAAATTGATAAAGTATTCATTCATAGACTCGCGGAGAACCAACTTGGATTACGAAGCCTTTGAAGCCCTGATGATGCCACTACTGATATTCGCCCTGGTGGCGTTTATGGGTTATATCGTCTGGGATCTGGCCAAGGAATCAAAAGCCGGCCGCTACGGTACCTTTGTGCTGTTTTTTGCCCTTGGCCT
>SKFV01000382.1 GCA_007117785.1 Pseudomonas sp. | reverse complement strand
AGAAGAAGTGAATCAGCTGTATCTCAGCGTCAAGGAACAGGTCGATAACGGCATCACTCCGCGACGTCGCGATGCCTTTCTCAGTCGGGTGATTCGCAGCTGCCAGACCGTCAACGGCATTATTGAAGGCACCTTGAGCTACACCCAGGCGCGCACCTTTCTGATGCTGGGGCGCCAGCTGGAGCGTGCCGACATGATTACCCGCATTATCGATGTGCGGTCAGCCAACCTGTTGCCGCGCAGCGCCGAGGACCTGAAACCCTTTGAAAACCTGCAGTGGATGAGTGTGCTGAAATCACTCAGCGGCTATCAGATGTATCGCCAACATGTGCGTCTGCGCATTCGTGGCCCTGATGTATTGAGCTTTCTGCTGCAGGATATGCGCTATCCGCGCGCTGTGGCCTGCAGTCTGGAACGTTTTTCCTTTGCACTGAAAAACCTGAAACACCATGAAGAGGCGCTGGAAGCCGTGGAATTGTGCCGACAGCGCATCGCCGGCGCTGACATCGTCAAGCTGGCCGCCGAACCTGACCTGCTGCACGCTTTTGTCGATGAAATCCAGCTCGACTTCACCGCGGTACATGACGCCGTCAGTCGCAGCTGGTTCGAGCGCGGGGAGCTGAGCACCCAGGCTCAGTCCGCATGAGCTACTTCACCCAGCTGCTGCGCAACCAGGAACCCGGCCAACTGTTTCGCTACCACCCCAACGGCCATGTTCAGCGTTGCGGCTGCGGTCAGGCGATCTTTTTCCATAACACCCGCTGCCTCGCCTGTGGCAGCGAGCTGGGTTATCACCCCCAACTGGGCTTGTTGCTCAATCTGCAACCACAGCAGGATGATCAGCACTGGCTGATTCAACCGACGCCTGACAGCGAGCTGCAACCCGTCAAGCGCTGCAGCAACCTGCAGGGCCCCCTGCAGTGCAACTGGCTGGTAAGTGATCCGCAGCATGGGGATCTGTGCCAGGCCTGCTCGCTCAATCTGCTGATTCCCAACCTGGATCAGCCCGGCAGCCCCGACCTCTGGCGCGAAACCGAAGAAGCCAAGCGGCGGCTTGTGGCCCAACTGATCATGCTCGGCCTGCCGGTCCTGAACCGTGAGCAGGATCCGCAGCGTGGTCTGGGCTTCAAGCTGATGCGCCAGCAGTTTGGCGACGAGCCGGTGATGACCGGGCACATGAATGGTGTGATCACCATCAATGTTGCCGAGGCGGATCCAGCCTACCGGGAACAGGTACGGCAAAATATGGCAGAGCATTACCGTACCCTGCTCGGCCATTTCCGCCATGAATCTGGGCACTACTACTGGGATCGGTTGGTACGCGACAGCAATTGGCTGCTACCTTATCGCGAGCTCTTCGGTGACGAGCGTCGCGACTATCAGCAGGCGCTGAGCAACCACTACCAGTATGGCCCGGCACTGGACTGGCAGCACAGTTTCATCAGCCATTATGCCGCCTCACATCCCTGGGAAGACTGGGCGGAAACCTGGGCACACTACCTGCACATGACCGACAACCTGAACGTAGCGCTGGATTTCGGTATCCAGGTAGACCGTCTGGAACTGGCGTTGACCCCCTTCACGGCTGCGGACCTGGACTGCACTGCTGGCAACGCCGAGGCCGAACGCTTTCTCGCCTTCGTCAATCGCTGGGTCATGCTCAGCAGCGTGCTCAACGTACTTGCCCGCACCATGGGCCAGGCCGATATTTACCCCTTTGTGCTCAATCCCGGAAGCTTGCGCAAAATGTATTTTGTGCACCGGGTGATTGCCCATTACTGAATCTCGGCAAGCACCCGGCGGCAGGTTCTTTTCACCCCGCCATCACCATACCCAGGCCAGCCAGGCCGATCAGCGCCCCCGTGACCCGTGAGACCCAGGGCAAGGACTGGCGTTGTAACCAATTGCCGGCCAGCAAGCCAGCCAGATGCAAACCGGCCGTTGCCAGTGCAAAACCCAATGCATAAGTCATGGCACTGACCTCAAGCGGCATTTCAGTACCATGGGCGACGCCATGAAAGAGCGCAAAGACCGACACCAGCGCCCCACTGAGAAGCAGCGGCACCTGGCGCGCCCAGAGCAGAAACAGACCCAGGATCACGACCGAGGCGATGATGCCCGGTTCAACCACGGGTACCGAGACGCCAAGCATGCCCAGAGCACCTCCGCTGACCATCACACCGACAAAGAGCACCGGCAGTAACCAGCGCGCCCGACCACCCAACTGTGCGCCCCACAACCCCACGGCCAACATGGCCAGCAAATGGTCGAGGCCAAACAAGGGATGCCCCAGACCGCTGAGCAGCCCCTGCATGTTGTCATGGCCCGGATGTGCGTGAGCCAGGCCCGGCATCGCCAGCGCGCCGACCAGCAAGAGTAATCCTCGTGTGTTGTGCATGTTCAGACTCCTTGCGCCTTTTGGTTGTTCTCCGGCAGTGGCCTGAGCATGCCCTGACGAACGATAAAGGCAATGATGTCGTCAACACCGCTGCCGCTTTTCAGGTTGGAAAAGACAAAGGGCCGCTCGCCACGCATCTTCGCCGCATCACGATCCATGACATCCAGGTTAGCACCCACAAGCGGGGCCAGGTCGGTCTTGTTGATGATCAGCAGATCCGAGCGGGTAATGCCTGGCCCACCCTTGCGCGGAATCTTGTCACCGGCCGACACGTCGATTACATACAGGGTCAGGTCCGACAACTCCGGGCTGAAAGTTGCCGCCAGGT
>SKFV01000102.1 GCA_007117785.1 Pseudomonas sp. | reverse complement strand
TACATTGTCACTTGGGTTGAGGCAGAAAAAGCTTATAATTGCTCTGTATAAATTTGACGCCAAAATTACGACTTTAGGGACGTTTTTACGCAACAGGTAGCAGGGTCAGCACCGCGGCGTTTCCCTTAGGCAGTTTTGCCTACCTGGAGATTGCACATGACGAATGATTCTAAAGTGGTTTCTTTAACTGCGCGCGATGGCGACGCGACGGCAGCGAGTGATCCTCAAAAGCAACCCTCGGCCTTGCCTGTGCCGCTCAAACCGGTGCGTGAACAGGCACTGGTTTTTTTGCGTACTACGCTGACAGCCTTGTTTGATAATGCTGACGACAGTCTGTTTGAAATGGCTGACCGGGCAGGCAGCAACACAGACCAGTCATTGTATTTTGAAGCCATGCGTGCCATTCGCTTGCGTCGTCATGCCATCGAGAAGGCCTGCCTGGGCAGACTTGAGCGAGAGATGGAAGCATTGAACAGTGCTTCAGCACCCTCCAGTCATCAGGACAGTCTGAGCAACTTTGCCCTGGACACCTTGACCCTGGTACAGCCTGACGAGCTTGAGCAGACCGTTGCCATGGACAACATGGTTAATCGTGTCGCTGGACGTAATGCCAATGCACTGACGCAGCTGGCTGTGAGAATGAACAGCCTGGTCAAGGCGCAGGTGGATGAAGGTGCCAACCCGCTGGGGCCTGCCAATCTGGCGCAGTTTTTTGTTGATGCTCTGGCACCTCTTGAGCTGGACATCAAGGTTAGGCTGATTGTGCTCAAGCTCTTTGAGCGCTACGTGCTCAATGAATCTGACGCCCTTTATCAACAGCTCAATGACATTCTGGTCCATGCAGGTATTCTGCCGGACCTGCGTTTGCATGCGCAGCGCAGTAATCGTGCGGCCCCGGCTGGCTCAGGCTATGCGGGTGCTGCCCAGAATCACTCCGACATGTCAGCCAGTGAGCCGGCAATGGCGGCTGACTCGCCATTGAATCTGTTTGCTGACCTGGTCAGTAGTTGGCGACATGCCAGTGGTGATACCGCACTGGCTCCCTTGGGTCAGCAGAATGCCCGCCCGGTTCAACAACACGAATTATTGCAGCTACTGGGGCAGTTGCACGTCAATCCCGAGGTCATGACCGGGTCCGCGCTGCGCATGCAGATTCGGGATCTGTTGACCGGTTTGCATAGCCGTACAGGTGAGTCTCGCGGCCTTGAGCGGGTTGATGATGACGTTATCAGCCTGGTGTCGATGCTGTTTGATTTTATTCTGGATGATGACCAACTCCCGGGCGCCCTGAAGGCATTGATTGGACGCCTGCAATTGCCGGTGTTGCGCCTGGCTATTGCCGACAAGAGTTTTTTCAGCCGCTCCAGCCACCCCGCTCGCAAACTGATCAATGAGCTGGCCCGCGCTACACTGGGTTGGAGTGATCATGATGACCTCGCGCGGGACAAGCTGCATGGCCAGATCGAGCTGACGGTAGAGCGCTTGTTGGCAGTGAGCGATCCGCAGCCTGAGCTGTTTACCGAGCTGCATGCAGAATTGAGTGCCTTTGTAAGGCATGAGCAACGGCGCAGTGAGCGTCTTGAGCAACGTACGCGGGATGCTGAAGAGGGGCGCGCCCGCGTGGATGCTGCCAGACATGCCGTTGCCAACGTATTGAATGAACTCTTGGTGGGACGCAGCTTGCCGGTGGTAGCCCTGGACGTGCTACGCGACCTGTGGAGTCAGCAACTGCAGATGGTTGCCCTGCGTGAGGGTATCGACAGCCCGCACTGGCGGCAATCACTGGCCATGGCCAAAGCACTCGTGGCCAGCTTTGCCAGCGTTGACGAGGCAGATAAGCCTGGCCGTTTGGCGGCGGCAGTCAGGTTGCGGGAAAAAATGCAGTCTGCTTTGCTGGAGGGCGGACTGGATAGTCCCGAGGCGCTGCAACAACTGAATGAACTGGCTGCTGCGCATGCCAGTCTGTTTGCCAGTCAGCCCGTCAAACCGGAACCTGCTGCGCCAGTTGCGAAGGTGAAGGCACCAGCGGTCCCGGACAGCCAGAATGATTCGTCGTCAGTTAAACCTGTTACATTGTCGTCACCTGAATCACTCCAGTCAGAGCCTGACATCAAAACTGAGCCAGAGGCCACTCCCGAGCCAGAGCCTGCTCCAGCGCCGACGCCTGAAATCGTTCGGGTAACCGAGCCGGTAATGGAGTCCCCGGTGATTGAAGCGGCCCCTGAGCTGATTACGGATTTGCCGGACAATCGTTCATTGGCCTGGGTAGCCTCGCTGAACGTTGGTAGCTGGTTTGGCATGATCAAGGCGGAAGGCGAGACAGAGCAGCGTTGCAAGCTGGCTGCCCACATAAGCTTCAGCCGC
The DNA here is from genome assembly GCA_007117785.1 of Pseudomonas sp. GTDB lineage: Bacteria > Pseudomonadota > Gammaproteobacteria > Pseudomonadales > Pseudomonadaceae > Halopseudomonas. Next base: position 7,996 of record SKFV01000102.1, on the reverse strand, counting down.
AAGTACATTTTCGTTAATCGGTCTGGCGTCAAAGTAATTGAGTTTACCGAGAGCAACCTGATCAAGCACTACGAACAGGGCCTGATCCGTGTGCTGGATGACAACCAGTTGTTTGATCGTGCGCTGGAGTCGGTTATCGGTAACTTGCGACAGTTGCAGAATCGGCGCTGAGTCACTCGCCGCCTGCGTTGCAGGCTGGTAGCATAGGCGTTCTTCAACTGTAGGACGCTTGTGTCATGCCTGATGCTGCCGAATGGTTGCCCGGGGCAACTCAATGCCCTTCGCCACATTGTAATGATCGTCCCGATCCGCTGGATATTTCCCTCCTGGTGATTCATAACATCAGCCTGCCGCCCGGCCAGTTTGGTGGCGGTAATGTGCAGGCGTTTTTCCGTGGTGAGCTGGATAGCAGCGCACATCCCTACTTTGCCGAGATTGCTGACTTACGCGTTTCAGCCCACTTTCTGATTGCCCGGGATGGGGGCATAACGCAATTTGTACCCTGCCGCCAGCGCGCCTGGCATGCGGGGCACTCCTGTTTTGCCGGCCGCGCTGAATGCAACGACTATTCCATCGGTATCGAGCTTGAGGGAACCGATGAAACCCCCTACAGTGAATTGCAGTACGTTGCTTTGCGCCAACTGACATTGCAATTGCAGCAGCAGTACCCGGCGATCACCCGGCAACGCATCACCGGTCATGAGTTTATTGCGCCGGGCCGGAAAACCGACCCTGGTCCCGCATTTGACTGGGGGCGTTATTTGCGCAGCCTGCTGCCTGACACGACAAGGACGGCGACATGAGTTTTCTGGTTCTGCTGCTGGTACTGCTGATTCTGCGCTTTACTTCCTGGCGTTCAGGTTTCCCTCTCGATCTGGTCAATGGTTGGTGCAAGGCGCTGAGCCCGCGATGTCAGCAGTGGCATCCGCTGCTCGCTTTGGCAGCATTGTTATCGCCCTTGTTATTGCTGTGGCTGCTGGACTGGCTGATTGTCGAGCGTGCCTATGGTCTGTTCACTCTCTTATTGCATGTTGCGGTACTGCTTCTGTGTGTCGGCCGAAGTGATCCACTTGGCCGTTTGTTCGATCAACTTCGCCAGGCATTGCTGCGCAATGACCATCAGGCGGCAAGTCTGCTGGCTGAGCGTGATCTGGGTCTGACCACAGAGGGTCCTGACGAGCTGCGTGCAGCCTTGCAAGGGCGCATGGTGTGGGAAACTGCCCACGGCTACTTTATTCCGCTGTTCTGGTATTTGCTGCTTGGCCCTCTGGGCGCACTGGGTTATCGGCTACTGCAACGTGGGCAGGGCTTTTCCTGGCCTGCCACTGATTGGTCAGCTCGCCTTTGCCATGCACTGGAGTGGTTGCCGGCACGTATGCTCGGCTTGAGCTTTGCGCTGGTTGGTCGTTTTGAGCAGGCGTTAGGCGCCTTGCGCGACTATGTGGGCAACTGGGATAAGGCCGCGAGCCTGGTCACCACCCGGATTGCTCTGGCTGCGCTGGGGTCGCCAGAGGCAACCGGTGCCGTTGCACTGGATCAGGCGCACAAGCTGTTATTACGTGCCCTGTTGATCTGGGCGGTGGTATGGGCCTTGATCAGTCTGGTCTAGGCCGATATTTTGGCTAAAGATCACCTTGGTCGCGCCGATACCCTCAATATGAGACAAGTGACTGCGCTCCTGCGTTGAGTTGCATTACCCAACAGTAGTTTGGAGCCGGACTGGCCGGTTACTGTCGGAAACCAAGAATAACCGCATCAGCCCGCCATTTGAGGAGAGTTTGAGTGAATGCATTTATGGCGCCCGCAATTGCATTGATGAATCGTCTGAGTTACGGCATGAAGTTCTGCCTGATCAGCTTGCTGTTTCTGGTGCCGCTGATTATCGTCAGCAGCATGCTGGTGCAGCAGTCCTGGCAGCGGGTGGTGATTTCAGAGCATGCACTGGACAGTCTTGCGCTGGTTCGACAGCAGGTCGAGATTGTGCGCCGTGCCGAGCAGTTACGGGATCTGGATACCACCTATTTCCAGTTGACCGAGGGTGAAATTGCCCGGCAGCTGGAGCAGCGTACTGCGGAATTGCGACGTGACCTGATCGAACGGCTGAATGCGCTGCCGGTGCAAAGCAATGCGCCTGGCGCCAGTGATATGTTGGCGCAGCGCGATATGTTGGTTGATTTGTATCAGCGCATCGGCCAGGAATCTACCCGCGGCCGTGCCGACATGTCAGCCCAGGCCTATGGTCAAGCCATTTCAATCCTGGGAATGGGTGCTTCGTATGCCGGCTTGCTGCAAGATTTTGATGCTGATGTGCGTCAGGTGGGCAACATGCTGGTCAACGCCATTCCACAGGTTACGGGTACCCTGGGTCAGGGCCGTGCCGTGGGCAGTTATGTGGTTGAGTTGGGCTACATGAGCTCGGATGCCAGTCGCATAATGGACGATATTGTCGATGTGCTGCCTCTGATCATTAACGATTACCAGCAGGCGTTGGGCTTTTTGCAGAGCCGCGAAGAGTTTGTCGACCTGCGGACGCAGGTCACACGCAGTATTGAGAGCCTGGAAGCGACCAAGCTGATCTTCGAGGATGACGTCATCATGGCTAACGTCATGACCGGCACCTGGGATGATTTTTTCCAGCGCATCAGCGCTCAGATTGATATCAGCTGGAGTCTCGGTGATGCGACTCTTGTGGCGCTGGAGTCCGTGCTTGATGCCCGGGTGACGACGAATTATCGGGCCATGTTCACCTTGGTAACGCTGTTGTCCCTGGTGTTGATTGTGGTGGTTTACCTCTATGGTGGTTTCTATCTGGCTACCCGGCACACCATCAAGCACCTGTCGGAGAAGATGGGCCAGGTAGCTCAGGGTGATATGACGGTGCAGGCAAAAATTCACAGTCGCGATGAGTTGGGTGCACTGGGTCGTGACTTCAATGAGACTATTGCGCGTATTCGTGAGCTGATTCAACAAGTCAGCAGCATGAGTGCGCAAGTCGATGAGCAGTCTAATCAGGTCCAGCGTATTTCTGCTGACAGCAGTCAGGCAGTCGCCTCCCAGCGCAGCCAGATTGATCAGGTCGCCACAGCCATGAACGAAATGGCAGCGACCTCGCAGGAAGTGGCCAGCAGTGCAGCGGTTGCTGTGAGTAATGCGGAAGAGGTCAATACGGTGACCTTGAGTGGTCGAACCCTGGTAGAGTCCTCGGTCAAGACGATAGAAGGGCTGGCTAATGAGATCGAACATTCGGTCAAGGTGATCAACAAGCTGGCGGATGATAGTGCCTCCATCAGCCGGGTACTGGATGTGATCAAGGGTGTTGCCGAACAAACCAATCTGCTGGCGCTCAACGCAGCCATCGAAGCGGCACGTGCCGGCGAACAAGGGCGTGGTTTTGCCGTAGTGGCTGATGAGGTGCGAACGCTTGCCCGGCGTACCCACGAGTCCACCGAAGAGATTGAACATATGATCGCTCGCCTGCAGGAGGGGGTAAATGCGGCAGTCAAGGCGATGGGTAGCAGCCATGGGATGACTGGGGAATCCGTTGATTCGACCCTCAAGGTTCAGGCTGCTCTGGCCAATATCCTGACCTCTATTTCGCAGATTGTTGATCAGAGCCAGCAGATCGCTGCGGCGGCAGAAGAGCAGACCGCTGTCAGCCATGACATTGACCAGAATATCGTGCAGATCAGTGAAGTGGGTGAGCGAACTGCGGTGGGTGCGCGTCAGGCGGAAGAATCAAGCCAGCGCATGGGGCAGTTGGTGCAGGAGTTGCAGCGGATTGTCAGTGCTTTCCGTGTCTGATACCAGAACCAAAAAGGGGCCACGCTGGTTGGCCCCTTTTGCTGTCACTCTGTTTCCGGCTTGGGTTTTGGTGACCAGAGTACTTCCGGTGTTTCCTGCAGGCGGGCAATAGTCCGGGCGATGACGAATAACAAGTCAGACAAGCGGTTGAGATAGATCGGTGCCTGTTCATTCACGGCTTCGTGGTTGGCCAGGGTGAGGTAGCGGCGTTCGGCGCGGCGACAGACACTGCGTGCCAGATGGGCCAATGCGACCGGGCGCGACCCGCCAGGCAAGATGAAGTTGGTCAGTGGTTGCAGTTCGGCGTTGTAAAGATCAATCAGCGCTTCAAGTGCGCTGACATCGTCGGCACTGATAATGTCGTAGCCGGGCACCGCCAGTTCACCGCCCAGATCAAACAGTCGGTGCTGAATCGGCCCCAGATGCTCGAGCAGGCCGAGCAGGGCTGGTTGCTCCAGTTCCGCCAGCAATACGCCCAATTGGCTGTTCAGCTCGTCGACACTGCCCATGGCTTCAACGCGCGGGTGATCCTTGCTGATGCGACGGCCATCGGCCAGACCGGTATCGCCCTTGTCGCCAGTGCGGGTGTAGAGTTTGCTCAATCGGTATCCCATGGCTTGCTTCCTGGAAGTTATCGTTGGCTGCACAGGGTAGCGGCAAAGCGCTCGGCGTCAAAGCAGACACTCAATCGAGTGGCAGGCCATGCGTTGCCAGATATGTCTGTAGCTCGGCATTCAGCTTGCGCAATGCCGGAACGGCCAGACTCAGTTGATCTGCGCTGCGCAGGGCAAAACCCAGCATGAAATCAATTTCGGTACGACGACCGCAATGAATATCCTGGCGCATGGATGAGGAATTGGTGGCGGTCTGGCGTATCACCTGATCCAGCTGAGTGCGCAGGATGTCCAGACTCAGGGGGATACCAAAGGCGGACATCAGCAGCTGCAGTTCCTGGCTGAGTTCTTCCAGGCGACCGTGGGCACGTTCTAGCAGCTCACCATTGGGGCAGTCCAGCAACGCCGTCAGCGGATTGATTGCACAGTTGATCGCCAGCTTGCGCCAGAGAATCGCCATAATGTCCGCATGCCACTCGAGGGTTAGTCCGTGTTCCTGCCAGCGAGTCAGCCAGTCGGGTGGTGGACCCTGGCGCGGATCGCCAATAATCGTCTGACCATGACCCGCCCAGATCAACTGGTGCGCTGAAGGACGCCAGGCGCCATCAGTCACAGTGGCGTAGAAGACCCGATGACGGGGAAGCTGGCGACTGATGGCTTGCTGGCTACCCATGCCATTCTGCAGCAGCAACACGTCGGCATCGGCACTGAGTCGGTGTTGTACGCTACGCACGGCATCCTCGGCGGCATAGGCTTTGGTGGCGACCAGTAAAAAACGGATTGGCTCAGGGCTGTCGGGTAGCTCTGCGTTCAGTGACAGGCTGATATGTTGGTGTTGGCCAGGATCAGTCAGCTCCAGTTGTCCGGCATGGGCTTGCCAGGCAGCCAAGCGCTCGATGTTGCGCAGAATCAGTTGGGTCGGAAAGCCAGCTCGTTGAAGACGCGCAGCCCAGAGCAAGCCCATACTGCCGGCACCCAGTATGTGCAACATATCAGACTCCGCCTAGCGGCGGATCTCGGTGATCAGGTTGGTGGCGTAGGCATCGGCCAGTCGAGCCTCTCCTTCTTCCAGTAGTTGCTCGGGTGCTGGCATGGTCGGCTCATTACCGACCACGGTAATGGTCAGGCCGGCACGCACCGACAAATAGCCTTCAGCCGTCTTGAAGGCTTTCAGGTTGAGGCCGTCATACAGGCGTCGGAAGCTGCTGGGTTTGCAGTCATCCGCTTTGTCCGCCAGGGTAACCAGGGCAAAGACATTGTCACTGACCCGGGTGATCACGTCAGTTGGTCGCACCAGCTGCTGCAGGCGCCGGGCGAGGCCGCGCAACAGTTCCTCTTCGATGGCATCACCGTAGCGCTCACGCATTTCTTCAAGGTTCTGAATGCCCAGTGTCAGCAGACAGCACACGCCGCCACGCGAAGAGACATTGTTGAGTGCTTCATCAAGACGCTGCAGCAGGTAGCGGCGGTTGCCGGTCGCGGTGATATTGTCGACCAGGTTGTGCTGTTCAAGGTGAGCATTGTTGCTGGCCAGCAAGCGGTTTTCATCGAGCAGGCGATTGATCAACAGTGAGGTGCGGTCGGCAGCATAGATTCTCGGCAATAGTTGTTCGTTCATTGATGATTTGCTGATGAAATCATCCACGCCGCGGTCAAAGGCTTCACTCAGGGCTTTATCACCTTCCTTGGCGGTTAGCAGAACCACGTAGGTATAGTGCGCGCTCTGTTCATCCATCTGGCGGATTCTGCCCGTCAGCTCCAGGCCATCGATCTCGGGCATCAGCCAGTCGGCAATCATGATGCTGGCGGGTCGCTTTTCATGCATGGCGAGGGCATCCAGCGCCGAGCTGGCGAAGCGGATGTCGACATAGCCTGCTTTCTGCAGACTGTGACCGATGACGGCACTACTGAACTTGGTGTCATCCACGACCATGATGCTGAGTTGCGGGTTGGGCATAACAAGCTCTCCGGCTACACTGTGCGTTCCTGTTCCCCGCTATAATGCCACGGCTTGGCCAAATGTTTTGCCAACTGTGTCTTTTTTTCGACAATTTTTGAGGAAAATGCATGCCGTCCTTTGATGTGGTCTCTGAACTCGACAAACATGAAGTCACCAACGCAGTGGATAACGCGGCCAAAGACCTGGAACGGCGTTACGATTTGCGTGGTAAGGGCAGCTTCGAATTTCAGGACAAAACACAGCAGGTCATCATCAGTGCTGACGCTGATTTTCAGCTTGAGCAACTGCTGGAGATTCTTACGATTAATCTGGTCAAGCGCAAAGTCGACATTCAGTGTCTGGAGGTCAAAGAGGCCTACGGCTCGGGCAAGCAGGTCAAGCAGGAAGTGTTGTTGCGCGAGGGGATCGACAAGGAGTTGGCGAAGAAAATCGTCGCTGCGATCAAGGATTCCAAAATCAAGGTGCAAGCCGCCATCCAGGGTGAGCAGGTACGAGTAACCGGGAAAAAGCGCGATGACCTGCAACAGGTCATGGCCTTGCTGCGCGCAGGAGAGTTCTCCATGCCCTTGCAGTTCAACAACTTCCGTGATTAGTTAAATAAGGAGTTATTCAATGGAGAACGTGATGAACCAGCTTGATGAATGGCAGGCGGCAGTGCTGCCGATGGTCATGCAATACGGAAGTCAGGTGCTGTTGGCGATTATTACCCTGCTGGTCGGTTGGTGGGTAATTGGTCGTATCGCCAACGGCATTCTGGCAGTAATGGAAAAGCGCAACATCGACAAGAGTCTGCATGGCTTTGCCGGCAACTTGATCGGCATAGGTCTGAAGATACTGCTGATCATCAGTGTCGCGGGCATGATCGGGGTGGAAACCACGTCCTTTATTGCGGTCATTGGTGCCGCCGGTTTGGCGATTGGTTTCGCGTTGCAGGGCAGTCTTGCCAACTTTGCCGGCGGTGTGCTGATTCTCTTTCTGCGTCCGTTCAAGGTGGGCGAGTACATTGAGGCCCAGGGCATTGGCGGTACGGTAGACAGTATCCAGATCTTCCATACCGTGTTGAAATCCCCGGATAACAAGACGGTGGTGGTGCCCAACGGCAGCCTGTCGAACGGCAATATCATCAACTATTCGCGTCAGCCGACACGTCGGGTCGATGTGAATATAGGTATCGATTACGGCGATGACATCAAAAAGGCGCGGGAAATTCTGCTGCGTCTGGCGCATGCCGATGACCGTGTGTTGAAAGAGCCGGAGGCTGCTGTGCGTCTCACCGGTCTGGGGGACAGTTCGGTGGACCTGTCCCTGCGCATGTGGACCAAGACGGAAGACTTCTGGGGCGTAATGTGGGATATCACCGAACTGGCGAAGGAAACTTTCGATCAGGAAGGCATTACCATTCCGTTCCCGCAGCGCACGGTACATATGATGGCACAGGAAAAAGCATCGGCCTGATGGCTGGTTGCTGGAAAAAAGCCGGAGCATTGTGCTCCGGCTTTTTTATGGTTCATCGCGCTTTACCGGGAAACGCTGCTTTGATCTTTAGGAAGAAGTAGTCGTTATCCCGGTAGCCATAAGCCATTCGCTTGATGACCTTGATCTTGTTGTTCATGCCCTCCAG
>SKFV01000183.1 GCA_007117785.1 Pseudomonas sp. | reverse complement strand
GATAAATCCTGATTTTGTTCAGCACATCAAGCCCTTTGCTTTAACGGTAATACCAAGCCAGCTTAGCTGGCTTTGCTGGCCGCCAGCCAAACTGACCATTGGCCGCCTGACTCCTGCTTGAGTTCCAGCAAATCATAGGTCTTGAGCATATCCAGCAAGCCAGAGTGACCGTAGGTTTTCGGTGAAAAAGCTGGATCTGTGCGCTTCAGGTATTGCCCCAGCGGACCCAAGCCCACTATGCCCTCGGATGAATCACTGGCCAGCAGTGACACGGCGTCAACCACAAATTTCGGGCGTTGCTTGGCAGGTGCTTTGCTGGTTTCTTTGGCTGGTTCAGGTTTGCTTGCAGCCTTCGCTTTAGTTGCTGCCGGTTTCCTGACTTGTGGCTTTTCAGCGGAATCTGCCGCTGCATCCGGGTCTGGCTCGGTCAGCGACCACTCGAAAAACTGGTCACTGGCATTGCGCAATGCTTCAGGTGTTTTGGCTTCGCCGACAATACATACCCGAGCACCGCGTTCTCTCAGCTTTCGGCACAGGTAGGCAAAATCCGAGTCACTGGTAACCAGACAGAAGGTGTCGGCTCTGTGGTCAAACATGACTTCGAGCGCATCAAGCGCCAACGCGATATCCGAAGTGTTTTTGCCAGAGGCATACTGGTATTGCAGATGGGGCGTAAAGGCTTGCCGCACCAGTGCTTCCTGCCAGCGATTGGCCAAGGTGGTGTGGTTACCGTAGCCACGGCGGAGTACCACACGGCCAAACTGAGCGGCTACCCGCAGGGAATAGGGCAATGCCTCTGGCGGTACGTTGTCACAATCCACCAGTACCGCGACCGTGGCTTCCTCTCCGTTGATAAAACCCTGAACTGCATTGGTACGGTTACTGGTATTCATGGCGTCCCTGAGTGAATACGAAAGATGTTTGACGTTAGCTGTATTTGCCTTGGCAGGTAAAGCAGTTAATCAAATGTCTTGTGACTGTCTGGTAGGCATTAACGGTAATAGCAATGATCAAGTACCCTCGGTATAGTTTGCTGATCCCCTGTCAGCGCACCAGCCCATCAAGCCTCACCTGCGGCCGAAGAGAGGACAATCACACGGCCACCTGACGTTCCCAGGGAACGGGGCACTAACCAGAGCAGCGAAGCCATGCGTTTACATGAATTCATTTCCGCCAACATGGAAAATATCCTCCAGGAATGGGAAGACTTTGCCCGCGCCAATCAACCTTGTGAAGCCAATCTCAAAACCCGTGAGCTGCGCGACCATGCCAGAGCCATGCTGGAAAATATTGTCCGCGTTCTGAGTGCAGGCCGGACACTGCCGGACCATACGATTGATTCGGCAGGCAGTAGCGATGATGGCGATTCTGCCGCTGAAGTGCATGCCGATGAGCGCCTGGACGCCGGTTTTTCGATCAGCCTGCTGGTCGCCGAGTACCGTTCGCTGCGAGCCAGCGTACTGCGCCTGTGGCTAGCCGACGCGACGGTTTTCAGTGCCGAGAATGCCGAAGACATTATCCATTTCAACGAAGCGCTCGATCACACCCTGACAGAGTCGGTGGCGCGCTATTCAGAATCCGTACTGGAAAACTCTGACCTCTTTGTCGGCATGCTGGGTCATGATCTTCGCTCACCCTTGCAGGTCATCGAGTTTGGCGCGGACAGGCTGAGGAAGCTGGAAGATGCCGACAACAAGCCGAACAAGATGGCGCCGGTGGTCAGTGGCAGTCTCTATCGCATGAAGATGATGCTGGACAACCTGATGGACTTTACGGAGAGCCGCATCGGCAAAGGCGTGAGGATCAGCATCAGTGAGACGGATGTGGCGGAGATCACCCGCAACCTGGTCGACGAGTTTCGCTCGGTACATGATGATTGCCGGTTTCAGCATCATGCCTCCGGGGATTGCACTGGCAACTGGGACGGCCTGCGCGTCGGTCAGATCTGCCAGAACCTGATCGGCAATGCCTTGCAGCATGGCTCTGAGCAGGGTGAGATTACCGTCACCTGTGAAGGCACACCTGACGCCGTGGTGCTGTCCGTGAAAAACGACGGCGAGCCGATTCCGATTGCCAACCAGAAAGTGATCTTCGAGCTGGCCAACCGCAAGCACTATCAGACCGGCAATCCGAACAAGAACCTGGGGCTCGGTCTCTATATTGTCCGCGAACTGGTCAAGGCCCATAACGGCGAGGTCAGTGTCACCTCTGCGGCTGACACTGGCACTGTTTTCCGGGTCGAGTTACCCAAGGTTAAAACAGCAACCGTCTGATCATCACTGGCTAACTCGGCACGCTCCGCATATAGTCATTACCATGATATCAAATGCCTACCTGCCCCATGACAAGCTGATCGATCTGCTGCTCGATGTTGTCTGCGTCGTGGATAAAGATGCGCGCTTTCTGTATATCAGCGCAGCCAGTGAGCGGGTTTTCGGTTACCAGCCTGAAGAGATGATCGGACGCACGGCCTTTGAGTTGATGCACCCGGATGACCACGCTGCGACCCTTGCCATTATCGAGGGCATCAATGCCGGCAAGCCGAACACGGACCATGAGAACCGCTATATTCGCAAGGACGGCTCGGTGGTCCACATCATGTGGTCGGCTCAATGGCTGGAAGGCGAGCAGGTGCGCGTTGGCGTAGCCCGTGATATTACCGAGCGCAAGCAGGCCGAGGCGATGCAGGCTGCCTTGTATGCCATTTCCGAGGCGGCGCATTCCGCCAGTGATTTGCCGGCCCTGTACCAGTTGGTGCATGGCATTATTGGCCGCTTGTTACCGGCAGAGAACTTTTTTGTCGCGCTCTACGACGCGACCAACGACCAGCTCAGCTTTCCCTATTTCATCGATCAGTATGATACGGCGCCAGCGCCCGTGCCGCTGGTCTCTGCAGCGTTGACTGCCGAGGTGATCCGTAGCGGTGAAGCCCTGTTGTTGACGCCTGAAACAGCCGGGCAGGTGCTGGACAGGATTGGTCCGGTTGTCGGCAAGCATGCCCTCGACTGGCTGGGCGTGCCACTGATCTCTGATGACATCATCATCGGCGCGCTGGTGCTGCAAAGCTATTCCGAGACGGTGCGCTACCGCGCGCAGGACAAGGAGCTGCTGCAGTTTGTGTCAAACCAGGTGGCTGCGGCCATTGGGCGGCAACGCGCACATTTACGTCTTGAATACCTGGCCCAATACGACCAACTGACCGAGCTGCCTAACCGGGCCATGTATCTGGGCCGCCTGCAGGCAGCGCTGCGACGGGCTCAGCAGGATGCCTTGCAACTGGCGGTGATTTATCTGGACCTGGACAACTTCAAGCAGATCAACGACACCTTCGGGCATGCCGTTGGCGACCAGTTGCTGTGTGAGGTCGGACAACGCCTGCGCAACTGTGTGCGCGAGTCGGACACCATTGGCCGCCTGGGTGGTGACGAGTTTGCCATTCTGCTGGACGGCATCAGCAAGCAGGAGGCCGCCGTCATGGTCGCGGAAAAGATACTGGCCGCCCTGAGTGATCCTTACCTGGTCGCCGGCAACACCTTGAGTACCACGTCCAGCCTGGGCATTGCGCTCTTCCCCGATCACGGTCTGGATGACATACAGCTGGTGCAACGCGCGGATGAGGCCATGTATATAGCCAAGCGCAATGGCGGCCAACGCTTTTTTCTGGTGACTGATTCACTGGGCAGGACAGCAACCGGCGAGTGATGCCACGTGTTCAGCCCCCGACAATGTGCCCCAGATAAGCCCGCGCCCGATAGACCTGCACCTGAAACCAATTGAGTGATTGCCCACCGGCAACGGGTTCGGCGCGGCTGATGTTCATTTCATCCAGCCGTCGGGCGGCAAATCTGTGATCTTTTTCGGCGGCGCGGCGCAGCCAGAAGAGGCCCACCTCACCCGCCTGGTCACGGTCGACGCCGGGTACGCGGCGACTGTAAAGCATCCAGCCGAGGTCATGCTGGGAGTTGTAATGACCGGCGCGGGCAGCAAACAGGTGCCAGGCGTTGGACTGGCCGGGGTTGCGGGTGAAGGGCGCGCCGTGCTGGTCGCCTTCATGGTAACCGCCACCCAGGCAATTGGCGCCAACCGCAGAGCCAATGGAGGCGCTGTAATGACACAGCTCGAGCAGGCCCGGACCGGTGTAGTTCTCATCGATACCGAAGCCGCCGCGAATCAGGGCCATCAGCAGATCCTGAATGGCCGCGTCATAGCCCATGGCTGCCGATTGCAGCATGGCTGCACGGGCTTCTTCCATATTGCCAATCATCGATTGTGCCCGACCGAGCCAGAACCAGGCTTTCTCATCTTCTGGATACACCGCCAGCATTTCCTGCGCAAAGCGCGCTGTGTCATTCCAGCGCCGCAGCTCGCCATGGTCGTAGAGCAAGCCCATCATGCGCTTACGGGTCGGGTGACTGGCCAGGGCCCGCTCCCAATAAGCGCGGGTAGCCCCTGGCGCTGAGAGCAGTCTGGGACGATGAAAAAACTCGTCTTCCAGATCCTGCAGATCAGACTCGTCGATACCCAGGCTGCGCGCATAGGTAATGACCTTCCTGACATCACCTTCACCACCACCCCATTGCGGTTGGGCAAAATTGGCGCGCGCGCGATGGATCGATAAATAGCGCGGTTCAATCGACTCCGCCAGGTTATGAAAATGCTCACGGAATCCGGTGCCCAGTCCCGCATGATTCGAGCCCAGCTGGGTCATGGCTTCAACCGGTTTTGGATCCAATTCCAGAGCCCGCTCCAGCAACTGGTTGGAGATGATCATGCGCTCTTGCATCAAGGCCATCTGGGCCGGGCTAACGCGATTCAGGCGCTTGTTGCTGCGAACATCCCAGGCTCCGCTGTTCCAGAGCGTCCCGCACACCCAGTGGGCCAGGTAGGACTCGGGAAGTTCCTGCAGCCATTCGGCGCAGCGGTCGATACCTGCCAGATGGGTTTCACTCAAGCTGAAGACGAAGGGGTTGTAGCGTATGGACCCCGGGCTGGCATGGGCTGCCTCGCGCTGGGCACTGAGCATGGCTTCCAGCTCATGGAAGTCACCAAAGAAAAACAGCTGGCGCATGGTCACAATCTGCTGGCTTTCTTCCGGCAACGGTTGCGCCCCGCTCAACCGGGTATGCAACTCTACCTGAGGTCGCTCGATGGGCAGTGAGACGGCCACCTGATCCAATGGCTGATAGCTGTTTGCCGCGTGGCCGGGCTGCCACTGCACATTGATCGCGCCGGTATATACCGCGATGGCAATCCCGAGCACAATAAAGAAGACAGGCAGCAGAACGTTTCTGACGAGCATGGGTGAGTTCCTTCTCTACACGGCCTGGCTTCCGGCCTGGCGGTTGACTAGTGGTAATGGCCGGGCCGTGAGTGGCTCTGGCTGTTAAGGCACGGAGTGGGAGTGTGCCTTGGCTGACTAATTATAGGCACAGACTTGCGTTGGGCGGGAGTGGGTTTGTGCCGGACTGATACGCTGGCGAAGGGTAATGCGGAATGTCTGCAAAAGCCTTCCAGGGGTGCACTGTCTTCAACCGGCTCTCCAGGGCCTTTTCCGCCGAACTCAAAGCCGGATGGACAAGCGAAGCAGGCTCAGGCCTGCTGCTCACCGCTGGCAGTTGCGGCGCTGTCAGTCGCGATCTCAGCTCCCCCGGCCAGCTTGTCGACCACCAGACTCCCGACCATATCGCCTTCGACATTCACTGCCGTGCGCACGGTATCCAGCAGGCGGTCGATCGGTAGCAGAATGGCAATGGCTTCGGCGGGCAGGCCGACGGCTTGCAGCACCATGACCATGGTGACCATGCCGGAGCTGGGAATACCCGGCGCACCGGTGGAGGCAATCATGGCGGTGAAGAACACGATCATTTGCTGGGTAAGGCTCAGTTCAATACCCACCAGGTTGGCGACAAAAAGCGCAGCGGCAGCTTCGTACAGAGCGGTGCCATCCATATTCATGGTGGCACCCAGCGGCAGCACAAAGCCGGCGACACTGCGCCGAACCTTGAGATTGTGTTCGGCGCAGCGCAAAGTGATCGGCAAGGTGGCGGCACTGGAACTGGTGGCAAAGGCGGTGATCAAGGCTTCGCGAGAGCCACGCCAGAACCACAAGGGCGATTTGCCGGTGACGCTGTAGAGAATGCCCGGCAAAACCACCACGCCATGGAACAGGGTGGTGGCAAATACCAGCACAACAAAGCCCAGCATGGTCATCAACAGGGCCGCATCCTGCCCTGCAACCAGGCCGATCAGCAGCGCGAGAATGCCGTAGGGCGCCAGGCGCATGATCCAGCCGACCATCTGCAGCATGAGCTCAAGAAATTCCTGAAACACCTTGAGAATCGAGCTATAGCGGTCACCGCCGGCAACCAGTGCGATCCCCATAAACATGGCAAACACCACTACGGCGAGAATGCTGCCATCGGCCAGCGCAGCAAAAGGATTCTGGAACAGCCTGGCAAAGAAATGCAGAAAGAACTCGGGCACGCTGAGCTGGCTGGCTTCAAACTCTTCCATGGCACCGGCAAACAAGCTGACCGACAGCCCGCTACCCGGCTTGAAGATATTGGCCGCAATCAGCGCCACCAGCATCGCCAGCGAGAGGGTGATCACAAAATAGGTCAGGGTCGCTTTCCATACCCGGCCAACCTGATGATGCGCCTGCAAATTGGCGATACCCACCACGATGGAGCTGAAGATCAAGGGGATCAGGATCATGCGCAGCATGCCGACAAAGATGCTGCCCACCAGGCTGCTGGCATAGAGCACGCCTTCGCGCAGGCTGGAATCAACCGGCTGCCCACCGACCAGCCAGCCAATCAGGATGCCCAGGCACGCAGCAATAAGAATCTGTTTATTCAGGCTGGGCATGGATGCAGGCTCCGCCGATCAATTAGGATGATTGAACCCTAATCAGGCGCCCGGCAAAGGTCAATCAGCTTGATCAGTGAGGCAGAGAGTAGCGCTCAGGCTAAGCAGGGTAACCGCGTTCGGTTTATCGCTTGTACTGCGTCGGGCAATAAGCCCGGCTGACAGCCGGATCTCGCAGGGCGCCGTGTTTGGTTTTACGTCCGCTGACGCGCTTGCGCCAGAGCCGGAAAGAGCCGGGCTTCAGCTGACTGCGCATCAGGTCGATCACCGCGGACTCGTTCAATCCGTACAGGTGTTCAATGGC
Source organism: Pseudomonas sp. (assembly GCA_007117785.1). GTDB lineage: Bacteria > Pseudomonadota > Gammaproteobacteria > Pseudomonadales > Pseudomonadaceae > Halopseudomonas. Next base: position 3,229 of record SKFV01000183.1, on the reverse strand, counting down.
TTCAAAAGGCGTACGGTCTTCCCAGGCCATTTCAATTACGCGGGAAATATCCGCTTTGGTCCATTGGCGGCTGGCTGACATTTGCTGGACTCCTGTTTCATTCAATTCATATTATGGACAACCGCGTGCCGCTGAAGCACGGCGTGCTTTGCAACAGGCTGTAACGGCCAACTGACGCTTGCCATCAATCAGTAAAGCCAGCAACCTTAGGAACCTGAGCATGTATTAAGGAACCTTTGTGAGCGAGCAAACATCTGGCTGGCAACACCTCGCCGTTAGCTTTCAGGTGGCGGTCAGCATGGCCTTTTTGCTGATGACCAGCCTGCAGATCCTGTTTTACCCGGTTGCCAATCAATGGCAGATGTATGGCTTATCAGTGTTGCTGCTTGGCATTCCAGCGGTGATCATGCGCAACCTGCTGCTAAAGCGCTGGCCGCCAGCCAGGGACAAACAGCCCCGCCATCCCGTGCGTATTCGTCTGGCCGAAGCGATATGGATGCTGGTCAGCTCCGTGGGTGTGCTGGCCTTTATCAACTGCGCGGGCGACTTTGCCGAGCCGGAAGTTCACACGGTCAATGTGGTGCACCGGGAAACCAGTGGCCCACCACGTTCTGACGCAGTCGATCGTATGTATATTGTTACTCAATCCTGGCGCGATACAGATCGCACCCACCGTGTCAGGGTATCAGCCGAGGAATTTTACAGCGTGCCGGAGCGCGCTACCCAGCTACGCGTGACCGTTGGCACTGGCCTGCTGGGCTTCGACTGGGTACGCGATTACGAGCTGGTTTATCACCAGCCGTGAGCCATCAAGTCAGGGGCTGAAAGTTCCTGCTGGGCGGCTCTTTTCTGTTTGTTATTTTTGACATACACTCGAAATATCACACACCCAGCCTGCAGGCCTGCACCATGTCATCTGACCGTATTTACCCTGCCCAGCGCCCCGAATCCATGGATGCGTTCTGGATGCCCTTTACCGCCAACCGCCAGTACAAGCAGCGCCCGCGCATGCTGGCAAGTGCCGAAGGCATGTATTACGTTGATGTGGATGGCCGTCAGGTGCTGGATGGCACCGCAGGCCTCTGGTGCTGCAATGCTGGGCATGGTCGCCGGGAAATTGCCGAAGCGGTCAGCGCGCAAATCCAGCAGATGGACTTCGCCCCGACCTTCCAGATGGGTCACCCGCTCCCCTTTACCCTGGCCGAGCGTCTGGTCGAGATAGCGCCGCCGGGACTGAACCGGGTGTTCTTCACCAACTCCGGTTCCGAATCCGTGGATACCGCGCTGAAAATCGCCCTGGCCTACCACCGGGCCCGCGGTGATGGCAGCCGTACCCGGCTGATTGGCCGCGAACTGGGCTACCACGGCGTCGGCTTCGGCGGCATATCGGTCGGCGGCATGGTCAACAACCGCAAGGCGTTTGGTGCCCAGTTACCCGGTGTCGATCATTTGCCGCATACTCTCGACCTTGGCCGCAATGCCTTTACCCGTGGCCTGCCGCAACATGGCGCGGAACTGGCCGATAGCCTGGAACGCATGATCCTGTTGCACGGCGCGGAGAACATCGCCGCCGTTATCGTTGAACCCCTGTCCGGCTCTGCCGGCGTTATTCTGCCGCCGCTGGGCTACCTGCAGCGCCTGCGCGAGATTACCCGTGCGCACGGTATTCTGCTGATTTTCGACGAAGTCATTACCGGCTACGGCCGCGTCGGCGAAGCCTTCGCCGCCCAGCGCTGGGGTGTCACCCCGGATATCATCACCACCGCCAAAGGCCTGACCAATGGTGCCATTCCGATGGGCGCCGTGTTTGTTACCGGCGCCTTACAGGACGCCTTTATGCACGGCCCGGAAAACCTGATCGAGTTTTTCCACGGCTACACCTATTCCGGTCACCCGGTTGCCGCCGCCGCCGCGCTCGCCACCCTCGACATCTACCAGCGCGACGGCCTGCTGACCCGCGCGCAGGATCTCGAACACTACTGGGAAGACGCACTGCACAGCCTGCGTGACCACCCCAACGTGATCGATATTCGCAACACTGGTCTGGTCGGCGCCGTGCATCTCGCCAGCCGTGACGGCGCGCCCGGTGCACGTGGCTACGCGGTATTTGAAGAGTGCTTCTGGCAGGGCGCCATGGTGCGCTGCACCGGCGACATCATCGCCATGTCACCGCCCCTGATTGCGGAAAAAGAACATATTGATCAGTTGATCGAGATTCTTGGGCGAGTAATCAAGGCAACTGCGTAAACCCATCTTCGAATTGACTCAGGTAATACCATGACTTTGCAATTGACCCACTATATCAATGGCCAACGCACTGGCCCCAGCGCTCGCACCCAGGCGGTGTTTGAACCCGCCACCGGCGAGGAGCGCGGCCAGGTCTCGCTGGCCAGCGCCAGCGAAGTGGAAGCAGCCATTCGCCAGGCCAAGGCCGCCTTTCCAGCCTGGGCCGCCACCACCCCGCTGAACCGCGCCCGCGTCCTGTTCAGATTCAAGACCCTGCTCGAACAACATATCGACGAACTCGCCGAATTGATCACCCGTGAGCACGGCAAGGTCTTTGACGACGCCAAGGGCGAAGTTACCCGTGGCCTGGAAGTGGTCGAATTTGCCTGCGGTATTCCGCACCTGCTCAAGGGTGAACATACTGAACAGGTGGGCGGCGGTGTCGATGCCTGGTCGACCAACCAGCCGCTGGGCGTGGTCGCCGGTATCGCCCCGTTCAACTTCCCCGCCATGGTGCCGATGTGGATGTTCCCTATCGCCCTGGCCTGTGGCAACTGCTTTATCATGAAGCCCTCGGAAAAAGACCCCAGCGTACCGCTGCGCCTGGCCGAACTGCTCAAGGACGCCGGCCTGCCCGATGGCGTCTTCAACGTGGTGAATGGCGACAAGGAAGCGGTCGACGTACTGCTTACTCACCCGGATGTCGAGGCTGTCAGCTTTGTTGGCTCCACGCCGATTGCCGAATATATCTACGCCACTGGCAGCGCCCACGGCAAGCGCGTACAAGCGCTGGGTGGGGCAAAGAACCATATGGTCATCATGCCCGACGCCGATCTCGACCAGGCCGTGAACGCCCTGATGGGCGCCGCCTATGGCAGTGCCGGCGAACGTTGCATGGCCATCTCGGTAGCCGTCGCCGTCGGTGACGAGGTGGCTGATCAACTGGTTGCCGCGCTAGCACCGAAAGTCCGTGCGCTGAAAATCGGTGACGGCATGAGCCCCG
>SKFV01000134.1 GCA_007117785.1 Pseudomonas sp. | reverse complement strand
GGACTGCTCGTCACACAGGTAATGCACCGGCTTGCCGCCTGAGAGGCTGACTGCGGCCGTCCATAGCGGATAATCGGGGGCTGGTATGAGTACCTCGTCACCGTTGTTCAGCAGGCCTTGCATGGCCATGACGATCAGCTCGGACACACCATTACCCAAATAGATATCCTCAATGCCGACATTGGGGATGTTTTTCGTTTGGGTGTAGTGCATGATCGCTTTACGAGCCGAGAACAGCCCTTTTGAATCGCTGTAGCCCTGGGCAGTTGGCAGGTTGTGGATGACGTCCTGAAGGATTTCTTCCGGTGCCTCAAAGCCAAAAGGTGCGGGATTGCCGATATTCAGCTTGAGAATGCGGTGGCCTTCTTCCTCCAGCCGTTTGGCATGGCGCAGGACGGGGCCGCGAATGTCGTAGCATACATTGGCCAATTTGTTGGATTTGCTAACCTGCATGGGGCTTTTACCTTGTCGAAACGGGTGCTGCGGGCAGTGTAAAACACGCATCATACGTCGTGCACCCTGCTTGGGGAAAGCCTGAGTTGGAGAACCTGGAGAAGCCAATGAAAAAAGTTGCCAAAACCGAGGCGCAGTGGCGCGAGCAGTTATCGCCAGAGGCCTTTGCCGTTTGTCGCCAACAGGCCACAGAACGGCCTTTTACCGGAGATTACTATGCCAACCAGCAACCTGGTCGTTACCACTGTATTTGTTGCGACGCTGAGCTCTTCGATACCGACACCCAGTTCGATGCGGGGTGTGGCTGGCCCAGCTATTATGCTCCAGTAGACGAGGCAGCCATTGCCAGCAAAGAGGATTTCAGCCACGGGATGCAGCGCACCGAAGTGGTCTGCGCCCGCTGTGATGCCCATCTGGGTCATGTGTTCCCGGACGGTCCGCCGCCTACCGGTCTGCGTTACTGCATCAATTCGGTCGCATTGCGTTTGCAGCCACGCGATGAATAATTCTGTTCACCCCGTTCGATCGGAGACAAAACCATGAGCGATGCCATTTTACAGATTCCCTGTACCACTATCGATGGTCAGGAAAGCAGTCTTGCCGAGCTCGACGGCAAGGCATACCTGGTAGTCAATACAGCCAGCAAGTGCGGCCTGACGCCGCAATACAAGGGGTTGGAGGCGCTACACCAGGAATATGCCGAGCGTGGGCTGCGGGTTGCCGGCTTCCCGTGCAACCAGTGCGGTAGCCAGGAACCGGGTGATGAGGCGCAGATCAGCGAGTTCTGTGAACTGAATTACGGGGTCAGCTTTCCGCTGTTCAGCAAGGTCAATGTCAATGGTGCCGATGCCCACCCTTTGTACGTGGCGTTGAAAAAAGCGGCGCCGGGGTTGCTTGGCAGCGAAGCGATCAAGTGGAATTTCACCAAGTTCTTGCTGGATGCACAGGGCAAGGTGGTCAAGCGCTACGCTCCAACGATGGCGCCCGATGACTTACGCAAGGATATCGAAAAGCTACTGTAATCTGATTGTTCATGTGCCGGGCTGCTTAATCAGGAGCTTGTGGTCCTGCAGGTAGCCATTTGCGCAGCAACTTTTGCAGATCTTCGCGCTTGAAGGGTTTTGCCAGATAGTCATTCATGCCTGCCTGCTCACAGCGTTGGCGGTCGTCCTGCAGTGCGTTGGCGGTCAGAGCGATGATCGGCAAGTCCTTTGATTTGGGTGTTTGTCGGATGTGGCGGCTGGCTTCATAGCCATCCATGACTGGCATATTGCAGTCCATCAGCACCAGATCACAGTGTTCTTGTTCCAGCCATTGCAGTGCGGCCTCGCCATGTTCAACAGTGGCTACCTGATAACCCATGCGGGTCAGCATGCCCTTGGCTACCATCTGATTGACGGCATTGTCTTCGACCAGAAGTATCAGGGCGCTGCTTGAGCGGCTGGCTGGCTCCCGGGTGCTGGCACTCGTTGAGAACGAGGGCTGATTCAATTCACGCAAGGCTTTCAATAGACGTCGCCGGCTGACCGGGCTGGGCAACTGTTGATGGATCTGCAGGTTTTCCGCCAGGCGATTGTCTAGTTGCTGGCGGTAAGGGCATAGCAGCAGGCGCGGGGTATCGATATGAATTCGGGCCAGCTGTTCAGCCAGTGCCGGGCTGTCAATAATCCAGTAATCAGCAGCTGGCAGAGGGTCAGGCAAGTGCTCGGGATTGGGGTAGTCCACGACATGAACGTTCAACTGCCAATGCGTCAACAACTGCTGCAGGATCTTGCCTTGTAAACGTTGCTGCTGATTGAAGATCAACACGTCGCCACTTAGCTTTAACTGCGGTTGACTGGCTTCCTGCAATGGCCGCAGGAGCAGTTCAACGCTGAATGTACTGCCTTGCTTAGGCCGTGATTCAACCTTTAGCGTTCCGCCCATGGCATCGGTCAGGCTGCGACACAAGGCCAGCCCAAGGCCGGTACCGCCAAAGCGCCGGGAGATATTGCTATCGGCCTGGGTAAAAGGCGAAAAAATGGATTCCAGTGCCTCGGGGGCAATGCCGATACCGGTATCCTCAACGCGAATGCAGACTTGGGCCGGATTATGTTGGGTCTGCCACTCCAGACTGACCAGTACGTGCCCACGCGCCGTAAACTTGAGCGCATTGGACAGCAGGTTGCTGATCACCTGTCTGATGCGGGTAGGGTCGCCTTCCAGTTGTGCCGGTAGCTGTGGGTCAACCCTGCAGGCCAGCTCCACGGCTTCCTTGTGGGTGTTCTGTGACATCAGGCTCAGGGTGTCTTCCACCAGTT
>SKFV01000239.1 GCA_007117785.1 Pseudomonas sp. | reverse complement strand
GCTGTTCCAGCATCAGTGCCTGACGGGCCGGATCATATTTGCGCCAGCGTGTCAGCGGGGTCATCAGTCTTGCGGCGATCTGTGGATTGAGGCTGTTCAGTTGAATGATCTGCTCAGCAAGAAAGACGTAACCGGCGCCATCGATGCGGTGGAAGTTGACCAGATTCTGATTGGCAAAGGCACCTATCACTGCGCGCACCTTGTTCGGATTACGCACATTAAAGGCAGGGTGCTGCATCAACGCCAGTACCCGCTCCAATCCACCCGGCAATCCGCAAGCCGCCTGCACACTGAACCACTGATCCATGACCAATGGGTAACTCTGCCACTGGGTAGCAAACTCTGTGAGTGCGGCCTGTTTCTGCTGTTCATAAGGCGAATTGACCAGAGCAACCAGCGCAGCCTGACGATCGGTCATGTTGTTGGCCTCGATAAACTGACGCACACAGGCTGCTACCACTTCTTCTGACTCTGTCAGCATGAGATAGCCAAGCAGGGTATTTTTCAGACTGCGCCGCGCCACCGAGGCAGCATCCGGCGAGTAAGGCTGTGGCACTGCCAGACGCTGCCAGACAGCCAACATGTCATCCTTCAGCGCCAATCCCAGCTCAAGGCGCATGGCTTCACGTACCTTGTGGATGGCATCAATATCTGCCTGCTCCGCCAGCTCGACCAGATAGGCTTCGGATGGCAAACGGATAATTTCCGCCACCATAGCGGGATCCAGTTCAGGGTCATTCAACACGGTGCGATAGACATCGACCATGCGCTGATCCAGCATCAGCGGACGTCCGGTCTGCGCCATGATCGTCAGCCCCTGCATGACTTCAACAGCCAGTGCCTGCGCGGCTTCCCAGCGATTGAAGCCATCCGGGTCGTTTTTGGCCAGAAAAACCCGGTCATCGCGGCTGTAGGGATAGGTCATCTTCACTGGTGCGGAAAAGCCGCGCAGCAGCGATGGCAGCGGCTCTTCGCTCAGTCCGGTAAAGACAAACACCTGTTCCGCTTCGGTCACGGCCAACACGGTTTCATTACCACGTGATTCAGCTTCATCCGACAACTGCAGCGGCATTTCTGCACCCTGACTATCAAGCAAGGCCATACGCAGCGGAATGACCAGTGGCTGTTTCTCTGCCTGGCCCGGCGAAGGGGGACAGCTTTGACGGCAGAGCAAGCGGAATTCGCCAGTAGCGGCATCCCAATGGCTTTCTATGTCCAGTCGTGGGGTACCCGCCTGGCTATACCAGCGCTTGAAGCGGGTCAGATCCATGCCATTGGCATCTTCCATCGCCTTGACAAAATCATCACAGGTCACGGCCTCACCATCATGCCGCTCGAAGTACAGGTCAGTACCCTTGCGAAAACCTTCCGGCCCGCAGAGGGTGTGCAGCATGCCAACCACTTCCGAGCCCTTTTCATACACCGTCAGGGTGTAAAAGTTGGCAATCTCGATAAAGGAGTCCGGCCTGACTGGATGGGCCATAGGGCCGGCATCTTCGGCAAACTGATTGGCGCGCAGAAAGGTGACATCTTCAATACGCTTGACCGTCGCCGAGTTCATGTCGGCGCTGAACTGCGAATCGCGAAGGACAGTGAAGCCCTCTTTCAGCGACAGCTGGAACCAGTCACGACAGGTCACCCGATTGCCCGACCAGTTGTGGAAATATTCGTGCGCCACCACCGACTCGACCCGCTGGAAAGCCTGGTCCGTAGCGGTATCCGGATGCGCCAGGACGCAGCTGGAGTTGAAAATATTCAGGCCCTTGTTTTCCATCGCGCCCATGTTGAAATCGTTTACCGCCACGATCATGAAAATATCCAGATCGTATTCCCGGCCATACACCTCTTCATCCCAGCGCATGGAGCGTTTCAGGCTGTCCATGGCATGCCCGCATTGCTCGCGATTCTCCGGCTCGACATAGATACGCAAATCAATCTCACGGCCACTCATGGTGGTAAAGCTGTCCTGAATCAGCACCAGGTCACCCGCCACCAGGGCAAACAGATAGGCTGGCTTGGGGAAAGGGTCTTCCCAGGTTGCCCAATGGCGGCCTCCTTCATGTTCGCCGGAGGCCATCGGGTTACCGTTCGAGAGCAGGATCGGATAGTCAGCCCGGTCGGCAATCACCGTGGTGGTAAAACGGCTCATCACATCCGGACGATCCAGGTAATAGGTGACCTTGCGGAAGCCCTCGGCTTCACACTGGGTACAGAACATACCACCGGATTTGTACAGCCCTTCCAGCGCAGTATTGTTCTGCGGCTCGATACGGGTAGTGATTGCCAGTTCGAATTCGGTGCTCTGTGGCTGAAGTGTCAGGTGATCGGCATCCAGCTGATAACTGCCCTCGTCCAACTCGGCATCGTCCAACGCCACACTGACCAGCTGCAGATGCTGACCATCCAGCACCAGGGAGGGCAGTTTTTTGCCCTGCCCGGTATTACGCCGCAGGCTGAGACGACTGTGAACCAGGGCGTGATCCTCGAACAACTCGAAGGTCAGGTGCGTCTCGTCGATCCAGTAGTCAGGCTGCTGGTAATCCTTGAGGTAAATGGTCTTCGGTTGTTCGGTACGCATAATAATTCCTTAACTGACACTGACCGACAAACTGTAGGCCGTGTACTTGCGAATATTGATGACGGCCGTATCCAGTAACAGATACTGACCCTTGATACCGAGCAGGGTACCTTCCAGCAGCGGCTCCTTTTCAAGGTTGGCCGACTGCGGCTTGGTGGCATATTCCAGCACCGGGTAACTGATGCTCAAGGGTTGAGCATCCAGCAACGGCTGGATCGCCTGCAGGCCAAAACGTTGCTGCAACTCGGCAATCCCCTCGGCAGCCGGCCCGAGCAAGCGGTCTCGTTCAGCCAGCATATCCAGTTGCGGCGGCTCGCCCTTGAGCAGGGTACGCCAGTTGGTCTTGTCCGCCACCTGCTGGCGAATCAGATCCTCGACCAGGCCGGATTGCTGCCGGGTGGCCACACGCAGAATCGGCAAGGCCTGGCTGGCACCCTGGTCAATCCAGCGGGTGGGTATCTGGCTGGCACGGGTAATGCCGACCTTGAGACCGGAGGAGTTGGCCAGATAGACGACATGCTCGGTCATGCAGAACTGCTCACCCCAGGCCGGTTCACGGCAAGTGCCCTCGGCATAGTGACACTTTTCCGGACTCATGATGCAGGTATCGCACTGCGCGAGCTTTTTGAAGCACGGATAGCAATAGCCCTGATTGAAGCTTTTATTGGTCCGCCGCCCGCAATGTACGCAGTGAATATCGCCCAGCGCCCTGAGACTGACCGTTTTACCCAGCCACTCGTTCATCGGCACCTGTTCGTCACCAATCGGCAACTGATAGGCAACCGGCTCTGCCAGACTGCCGACCATCTTGCGAACCGCGCCGCTCGCTTGCATCAAAGCCATCAGTGCAGGGTGTCCGAGCCGGTGGAAAACAGGATGTTGGGCACGTCCTTTTGCTGCGACTTGCAGCTCTGCGGCCCCATGTAGCCGGTACGCTCTTCTTCCGGCAGGTTATCGGTTTCCCAGGCAATCATGGCCTGCAAACAGAGCTCTTTCTGCTCGCTGGTCAGTTTGCGGCCATCCGGCCATTTACCGATCTCAACCGCCTGCTTGAGGCTGGCATAAATTTCGGGGGTAATATTGCGCAGCATGTCGATAAAGCCTGTCATGGCAGTACTCCGATAAAAGCGATAACGATTGGCCGGCGAGCCGACCATTGGGATAAGTATTTTCAGCCGGCTTGCCGCTGACGTTGCAGCCCACCGGCAACCAGCCCGGCCAGGCCACCAATAACCAGACCACCCACATGAGCGGCATTGGCAATGGCACCAAAACCCAGCATGGTGACCAGCCCGCTGAGGCAGAGCACCAGCCAGACCAGCATCAGCACCACTACGCCTTTGGGCAGATCAAAATGCACGTTCGGGCACAGCCACTGGTACAGCCAGCAATACCCGAGCAGACCATAAAGCACCCCGGACAGGCCACCAAACAGACCCGGCGCACCGAACAGCCATTGACTGATGTTGGATACCAGCGCAAACAACAGGGTCACGCCCAGCAGGAACAGACTACCGGAGCGAATCTCGATGCGCCGGCCCAGTTCCCAGTACCAGAGCGCATTGAACGCCAGGTGCAACATGCCGAAATGGATAAAGATCGGCGTAATCAATCGCCACCACTGGGTCAGGTCCGGATAGGCTGCAAACCCTTCTCCCGGGATAAACGGAGTAAACGTCAGCGGAATCAGCACGCTGCCATCAGTGCCCAGGCGACTGAGCACGGCCACCAATGCGGTAATGGCCAGCACCGCCAGCGTCATCGGAATATGTTGCAGGGTGCGCTGCCAGGCCGTGGCACCGCGCTGCCGGGCAGGCTCTGGTTCAATAGCGTCAGGCACACCATCACGGTACAGAGCCTGAATCACCTGGGCATCCGCCTCATCGACCGCCCAGACCACTTGCTGCGTCCCCTCTTCGGTTACCCGATGCACCACTCCTCTGTTGCGCAAAAAGCGCGCCAGATGGCTCAGATCTTCCTCAATCGGACGCTTCAACGCGGGAATCATTCAGGCTCCTAGAATCAGGCCAGACGCGGCACATCGACCCAGACAAAGTTATCACGCTCAAGATGACGTTCACCCTGCCAACGGTAAGCAACCAGTTTGCCATATTTGACCGCACTGTAATCCAGGCAGGCCAGATTCGGGCGGATCGGATGCGGTTTACCTTGTTGCCAATAATGTCCAACAAAGAGAATGGGTTGATCCGGACCGTACACCAGTAACTCAGCTTTCTGGGTGTCACTCAGTGGCCGTGCCGCAATTTCCTCCGGCAGGCCATCGGGCTGAAATACAATATCACCGTAGGTTTGCGGGTTGTCTTCCCAGAATTTGGTGCGAAAAAAAGCCCGAACAAAGCCATCTTTGCCGGTCATGGTCATGCCATGAGGCAGACGCATATCCGTACCTCGCAGCAAGCGGTCCAGCACTTGCGCAGCAAAGGTGTCCGCATCCACCGCATTGCGCACAAAGTCGCTATCGATACAGGCGTCCGGATACTGATTGATAAAGGGCGTAATCAGTCCCTGATCCCAACAGGCATGCACCAGGCGGAAATCACCCAGATCCAGCAACAAGGGCAACTGATAGAACCAGTCGAGAAATTCGGCCCACTCATCCGGCCAGGCAGCAAATTGATGCAGTGTTTCGCCGATCTGACGATAGTTTCGATCATTATGCTCACGCACAAACTGTTGCCCGCTGCCGGGTGGTGCCTGGGTCGACCAGGCCAGAGCGTTGAATTCATGGTTGCCCATGATGCACTGCGCATGCCCCGCTTCAACCATATCGCGCACCAGGTGCAGAGCCTCACGAATGCGCGGCCCGCGATCAATAATATCGCCGAGAAACAATGCCTTGCGCTGCGAATGCTGCCAGACGCCAGACAGGCAACGGTAACCCATCTGTTCCAGCAGGCGCTCCAGGGTCTGCCCGCACCCATGGATATCACCAATAATGTCGTAACCTTGAACGACCGTCGCAGAGGACATGTTCAGCCCTCCGTCAAGCGGCTGGACCAGCCCAGTTTTTCCCGACAAATACCGTAAAAATTATGGTCCAGTGGGTGCAGCAGGCGCAATTTATGCGGTTTCTTGCGAATAGTGATGCTGTCACCGGGAGCACAGGTCATATGCACCTGACCATCACAGCTGACTTGCGGGTAGATGCCACTCTGCTTGGAAACGATTATTTTCAACTCGCTGTTACTGTCGACCACAATCGGACGGCTGGACAGGGTGTGCGGAAACATCGGCACCAATACCATAGCTTCAAGCTTGGGATGCATAATCGGTCCACCGGCAGATAATGAATAAGCGGTTGAGCCCGTCGGGGTAGCCACTATCAAGCCGTCGGATTTCTGGCTGTAGACGAACTGGCCATCAATATGCAGCTCGAACTCGATCATGCGAGCAGATTTGCCCGGGTGCAGTACCACGTCATTCAGCGCTTCACTGCTGCCGAGCTGCTCTTCGTCTCGCCGTACGAAGGCATCCAGCAAAAAACGGGTTTCCATCATGTATTCACCCGCCAGTACACGACCAACCCGGGTTTCCAGCTCATCTGGCGAAATATCGGTGAGAAAACCCAGGCCGCCCCGATTAACGCCCAGTACCGGGATGTTGTAACGACACAGGGCACGCGCCGCACCCAGCAAACTGCCGTCACCGCCCACTACGATCACCAGATCACAGATCTCCCCCATCATCTTGCGCGAGCAGACCTGAAGATTATGGCCAGGCATGAGATCGGCTACCGCATCTTCGAGAATAACCGTGTGGCCACTGTCGAGCAGAAAGCGTTTCAGGCGCTTGAGGGTATCGACCACCCTGCCACTGCCGAGTCGGCCTATCAGGCCGATATTACGGAACTGCTCCATATCACCTCACTGGACTGCATTGGCTGACCGGCACACACGGCTCAGCTGGAACAACGATTATTCCGCAGCAGAGGGAAGGAGGCAAATCAGCCGGGGTCTACCGGATGCTTTTGTTGCAGTTTGGACAGTTCGCGTTTGAGGTTGAGGTTGTGTTGTTGCTGCTCTTCCAGCGACTGCTTGATATCCAGCATCTCGCCCTGCAGCACCTCAAGATGCTCACGATGGGACTGGCGCAGCATTTCAATATCATTATCCCGCGCCTGTTGAACAATCTGCAATTCGGTTTGCAGGGCATCGATCTGCTGGCGTAACTCGTCAGCTTCACGTCGATGGCTATCCCGCTCGGCAATCAACACGGTTTCACTGTCAGGCGCCGGAGTACTCTCTTCCTGCTCGCCAAACCAGGAATCCTCTGCCGCCATGTGCAGCTGTCCGGCAGCCAGCATTGCCAGCGCGTTGTCATCCTCGCTGAGGATGCCCAAGGTATTGCGGGTTACCGCATCCTTGATATGCAGCAAGTCGGATCGTCCGCCTCGCTGGGCGGGCTTCCACAGGTGTGCCTTGTACTGCGGATGCCGGGTAAAACCGGCGCAGGCCAGACGAATAGGGCCACCACCCATATCCGGGCCACGCCCTGCCTTGTCCGCCATCAATCGCAGCGGCAGATTCCACAGCGGGCTGATATTGCCTTCCTGGTCAAAATCAATGGTAAAGAACACTGCACCGCGCACATGCAGCCGCGAACTGATCTGCAGGAACACGGCATCCATGGTTTCATCGGCAAACTCGGGGGTACTGACCATACCGTCGAGCAACGCCTCGAACTCAGGGAACAGCATCTGCTTGCAGATACCCCATTGGGAGAAGAACATGACCGCTTCGGTGAGTGGCCGGCCTGGCTGACTCATGTTAATTCCTCTGACATTCCTGATCGCAGATTTCCATATCGGGTAACAACACCGTAATACACCATGACAATAAGTATCCTGCCACACCGCCTATGAGTGTAAGACATATTTGGCAAAAGTACCGTGAACCAGTTGGCACTTTTGAGCAAGAAACCGATGAAAAACCCCGAGGCGGCAAGCTCAGCCGGACAAAACAACCGACACAGTGCAATTTACCTGTTGTATATGAGCGGTCTGACCGAAATCGCGCATGTGCTTGTGCATACCCCGAGGGCGACAGCGCAAAGCGCTTTACCGGCTTCCTGAAAACACCCTGAGGTATATTGACCCTTGAGTCTTGCAGGAGCCGGGCCGGATAATACGCCTCCTTTTATGACACCCGGTAACCCTGCATGTTCCGCTGGTTTGAACGCCGTCTTGACCCCTTCCCTGCCGGAGAGCCCGGCGAGCCGCCACGCACGCTGCTCGCTTTTTGCCTGCATTACACCCGGGGTGCCTGGCCTTCATTGATCATGGCCGCCCTCTTGATGGCGTGCATTGCTCTCATCGAGGTCTGGCTGTTCAGTTTTCTCGGCAATATAGTTGACTGGCTGAGCGAACAGAACCGGGAAACCTTCTTGCAGAGCGAAGGCAGCATGCTCTGGATGATGGGCTTTGTGGTGCTCGGCCTGCTGCCTGTATTGATCCTCTTCAATGCCCTGTTCAGCCACCAGACGCTGATGGGCAACTACCCCATGCGCATTCGCTGGCTGGTGCACCGCTATCTCCTGCGCCAGTCGATGGGTTTCTATCAGGATGAATTTGCCGGGCGGATCGCCACCAAGCTGATGCAGACCGCTCTGGCTGTTCGCGAGTGCGTGATCAAGCTGATTGATGTGCTCAATTACGTTGGCGTCTACTTTCTTGGCACCCTGCTGGTTGTTGGCCTCGCCGACTGGCGACTGATGCTGCCACTGATCGCCTGGCTATTCGGCTATATATGGCTGATGCAGCACTTCGTACCGCTGCTCGGCCAGGTAGCCGAGCGGCAGGCTGACGCCCGTTCGCTGATGACAGGGCGCATTGTCGATAGCTACACCAATATCCAGACAGTCAAACTGTTTTCCCACGCTCAACGGGAATCCAGCTATGCCCGCGAAGGCATGCAGGACTTTATGCAGACGGTGTATCGGCAGATGCGCCTGGTCACTCTGGTCTATACCCTGCTCTATCTGCTCAATGCCTTGTTGCTGGCCAGCGTAACCGGCCTGGCCATCTGGCTCTGGATGCACGAGGCCGTCAGCGTTGGCGCGGTAGCTGTGGCCGTTGGTCTGGTTTTGCGCCTGTGGGGGATGTCGCAGTGGATCATGTGGGAACTGTCGGCATTGTTCGAGAATATCGGCACCGTGCAGGATGGCATTGCCACCATTTCCCGTCCGCACCTGGTCGAGGATACGGCAGACGCCAAGCCGCTGGATGTCAGCCAGGGCTCGATTCACTTCGAGCAGGTCGACTTTCACTATGGCAAGGGCGCCGGGGTACTGGAGCGATTCAGTCTGGCTATTCGCCCCGGCGAAAAGATTGGCCTGGTTGGTCGCTCCGGTGCGGGGAAATCAACCCTGGTTAATTTGTTGCTGCGGTTCTATGATCTGGAAGGTGGTCGTATTCTGATTGATGGCCAGGACATCAGCCAGGTGACCCAGGAATCATTGCGTGCCAATATCGGCATGGTGACCCAGGATACCGCCTTGCTGCACCGCTCGGTACGCGAAAACATTGCCTACGGCCGGCCCGATGCCGGTCAGGCCCTGATCGAGCAAGCCGCCCAACGCGCCCAGGCTGATCAATTTATTCCCGAGTTATGCGATGCTGCAGGTCGTCAGGGCTATGACGCCCATGTCGGCGAACGCGGGGTCAAGCTCTCTGGTGGCCAAAGGCAACGTATTGCAATTGCCCGCGTGATGCTCAAGGATGCACCCATTCTGATTCTTGACGAAGCCACCTCGGCGCTGGACTCGGATGTTGAAGCGGCCATTCAGGATACGCTCAACCAGCTCATGGAGGGCAAAACCGTGATTGCCATTGCACACCGCCTGTCGACTATTGCCGCCATGGATCGCCTGATCGTGCTGGATGAAGGGCAGATTATTGAACAGGGCACCCATGCCGAGCTGCTTGAGCAGAACGGCCTGTATGCACGCCTATGGGCACGCCAGTCGGGTGGTTTTATTGCCGAGGACGCCCGGTGACCGGCACCCGCAGAGTATGTCTGCTACTTCTGACACTGTGGGCGGCGCCCGCCCTGGCAACCGGGTTCAGCTTTACCGAAGCCAATGCCCTGGTCGCCAGCATTGCCGGCACGCCACAAGAGCAGCGCCAGGACTTTTCCGACTTGCCCGATGTGCAGCAGCGCGATATGCGCCTGCGCGCCCTGCCCGAGCGGCAATTGCCGCGTTTCATGCGTGAGCTCAACCACCTGACTGTGCGCCTGGCCTGGCAAGATGAGCCGGCGCCACTGGTCTTCCTGATTGCCGGCACGGGTTCACGCTTTGATACCCCGCGACTGGATACGCTGAACAACGCTCTCTGGCATGCCGGCATGCATGTCATCCTGCTGTCGTCACCGACCAATTATGACTTTATTGCCGCGGCCTCACAGCATGGCCGCCCTGGTCTTGGTCCGGTAGATGCCGAGGATCTTTACCGGGTTATGCGCATGGCGGTTGAGCAGGCCGAGCAACGTACCGGCGTGGAAGTTACCGATTACCGGCTGGCCGGCTTCAGCCTCGGCGCCCTGAATGCGGCCTGGGTTGATCAGTGGGACCGCGAGCAAGGCCAGTTTTTCGACTTTCAACGCGTGCTGCTGATGCACCCCCCGGTCGACCTGCTGACGTCCATACGCCGGGTAGACGGCATGGCCCAAGTGCGACTGGAGAATCTGGATAACGATGACGGTTTTTTTGAGCATATCTTCGAGAAACTGGTCACCTACTACGCAGAAGGCGGTGGTACGGACATTGGGGCCGGCCTGTTCTATGAGTTTCAGGCCAGCGAAAATGCGCTGACTGATGCAG
>SKFV01000160.1 GCA_007117785.1 Pseudomonas sp. | reverse complement strand
GTCACCCTTGAGGGCAGCTTCGAGGTCGGTCAAGGCCGTTTCAATGGCGGCCTTTTCGTCATCAGTCGCCTTGTCACCGGCTTCGGTCAGCGTCTTGCGTGTCGCGTGCAGCAGCTGATCACCCTGGTTGCGGGTAGTCACCAGCTCCTCGAACTTGCGATCTTCCTCGGCATTTGCCTCGGCATCTTGCACCATCTTCTCGATCTCTTCATCCGTCAAGCCGGAAGAGGCCTTGATGATAATCGACTGTTCCTTGCCGGTCGCCTTGTCTTTGGCTGACACGTTGAGAATGCCGTTGGCATCCAGATCAAAGCTGACCTCGATCTGCGGCATGCCACGCGGTGCCGGCGGAATGTCGGCCAGATCAAAGCGACCCAGCGACTTGTTCTGCCCGGCTTGCTTGCGCTCACCCTGCAACACATGGATGGTTACCGCAGTCTGGTTGTCATCGGCGGTCGAGAACACCTGCGACTTCTTGGTCGGGATAGTGGTGTTCTTCTCGATCAGCGAGGTCATCACGCCGCCCATGGTTTCAATACCCAGCGACAGCGGGGTCACGTCGAGCAGCAACACGTCTTTAACGTCGCCAGACAGAACCGCACCCTGAATCGCAGCGCCCACGGCCACCGCTTCATCCGGGTTAACGTCTTTACGCGGTTCTTTGCCGAAGAACTCAGTCACCGCTTTCTGTACCAGCGGCATACGGGTCTGCCCACCGACCAGAATCACTTCACTCAGCTCACTGATGTCGATGCCAGCATCTTTCATAGCCACTTTGCACGGCTCAAGGCTGCGGGTAATCAGGTCTTCAACCAGCGATTCCAGCTTGGAGCGCGTGACTTTAACCGCCAGGTGCTTGGGACCAGAGGCATCAGCCGTGATGTACGGCAGGTTGACTTCGGTCTGCTGGCTGGACGACAACTCGATCTTGGCTTTTTCTGCGGCTTCTTTCAGGCGCTGCAGGGCCAGCGGATCGTTGTGCAGATCCACACCACTGTCTTTCTTGAACTCGTCAGCCAGATAATCAATCAGACGGATGTCGAAATCTTCACCACCAAGGAACGTATCACCGTTGGTCGCCAACACCTCGAACTGGTGCTCGCCATCCACTTCGGCAATCTCGATCACGGACACGTCGAAGGTACCGCCACCCAGGTCGTAGACCACAATGGTGGAGTCGCCACGCGCCTTGTCCATGCCATAGGCCAGTGCAGCAGCCGTCGGCTCATTGATGATGCGCTTGACTTCCAGGCCGGCAATGCGGCCGGCATCCTTGGTCGCCTGACGCTGGCTGTCATTGAAGTAGGCCGGAACGGTAATCACCGCTTCAGTCACCGACTCGCCGAGGTAGTCTTCGGCGGTTTTCTTCATTTTCTTCAATACTTCGGCAGACACCTGCGGCGGCGCCATTTTCTCGCCTTTGGCTTCAACCCAGGCGTCACCGTTATCGGCCTTGACGATCTTGTAAGGCACCAGCTTGATGTCTTTCTGCACAACTTCTTCGTCAAAACGGCGGCCGATCAGGCGCTTCACCGCAAACAGGGTGTTGTGCGGATTGGTGACCGACTGACGCTTGGCGGACTGACCGACCAGCGTCTCACCGTCGTTGCTGTAGGCAACGATGGACGGCGTGGTGCGCGCACCCTCGGCGTTCTCGATAACCTTGGCCTTGCCGTTTTCCATAATCGCGACACAGGAGTTGGTAGTCCCCAGGTCAATACCGATGATCTTGCCCATAATACTTTCTCTCCGAATCAATTGGCCGCGGGTTCCCGGCGGCTGGGTTTAACTGTCATGCCCCGTTAATGGGGCCGCTGCGGCTGATTTCAAGCCTGTTCGTCAATTGTTGGTGTATCCGGCTTGGCACTGGCTGCCTTGCTCACCACCACCATGGCCGGACGCAGCAAGCGTCCACTCAGGGTGTAGCCTTTCTGGAACACCTTGAGCACAGTATTCGGCTCAACCTTGGCGCTCTCTTCCATCGCCATCGCCTGATGCAGATCCGGATTGAAGGGCTCACCCTCCGGATTGACTGCAGCCACATTGAAGCGGCCCAGGGTGTCGGCAAACATTTTCAGCGTCAGCTCGATGCCTTCACGCATCGGCTTGATCGCCGTGTCATTCGCGTCAGACAATTCCAGCCCGCGCTCCAGGCTATCGAGCACCGGCAACAGGTCATTGGCGAACTTTTCCAGCGCAAACTTGTGCGCCTTCTCGACATCCTGTTCAGCTCGGCGGCGAGCATTCTGCACATCAGCGGCAGCACGCATCAGCTGATCCTGCGCTTCGGCCAACTGCTCCTCGAGACTGGCAACCTGCGCCTCAAGATCATTCTCAGCCGCCATATCCTGCTGCTCGGTCGGTTCACCGGCCTGCTGATCCTGCTTCTGTTCATCCGCCATACTGATCTCCTGTAATACAGTGGGCGACAAGCCCGTTTCGCATTGACTGCTAACTATATGGGGACAGGATGCGGCAGCTTCAAGGGTCAACGCCGTGGGATTTTTCCGCACTTGCCAGACGCAGAAAAAGTACTGTATAAATAACCAGACCGGATTTCGAAGGAGAGAGCCCATGCTGGTGCACCTTGCGGTGAACAATTACGCCATTGTCGACCACCTGGAACTGGATTTTCAGCTCGGCATGACCGCGGTGTCCGGTGAAACCGGCGCGGGCAAGTCCATCATGCTCGACGCCCTCGCGCTGACCCTCGGTGACCGTGCCGACAGTGGCGCCGTGCGCCCCGGTAGTGACAAGGCCGACATCCTCGCCACCTTTGACATCAGCAACATCAGTGAAGCCCGCGTCTGGCTGCAGGAGCGCGATCTGGACTCAGATGACCAGGTCATTCTGCGGCGGGTGATTACCGCCGAAGGCCGTTCACGCGGCTATATCAACGGCAGCCCCTGCCCGCAGCAGGATCTGCGCAGCCTGGGTGAAATGCTGATCGACATTCACAGCCAGCACGAACACCAGTCCCTGCTGAAAACCGACACGCATCGTCGCCTGCTGGATGACTACGCCGGCCACGGCGAACTGGCCCGCCAGGTACAGTTGGCTGCACAGCGCTGCCGGCAGACCGAGCAGGCGCTGCAACAGGCTAGCCAAAGCAACGAAGAACAGACCGCACGTCAGCAATTGCTCAGCTACCAACTGGAAGAGCTCGACAACCTGGGCTTGCAGGAAGGTGAGCTGGCGCAGCTGGAGATGGAGCAGCGCGAGCTGGCAAGCGCAGAACAGATCCTGCACAACTGCCAGCAGATCACCAGCCTGTGCAGTGAAAGTGACAGCGGAAGCGTGTTGCAATCACTGAATGCCAGCCTGAGCCGGCTTGATGGCATCAGTGAACACAGCCGCCACCTGCAGGAAGCGCAGAACCTGCTCGCCAGCGCGCAGATTCAGGTCGAAGAAGCCATGGGCGAGCTGAATCGCTATCTGGATCACTTCGAAGCCGACCCGGCTCGCCAGCAGGACGTGGAAGAACGCCTGAGCGCCCTCTATGAACTGGCGCGCAAACACCGCACCCAGCCCGAACAGTTGAATGAACTGCAACAGCAACTGAATGACGAGCTGGAACGCTTTCAACAACAGGATGCCGACATCGAACGCCTGCAGGACGAATTGCAGGCTTATCGCGAACATTACCAGCAACTGGCCGGTAAACTCAGTGCTGCGCGCACCAAGGCAGCCAGCAAACTGGCCAAGGCAGTCAGCCATAATATCCAGCAACTGGGCATGCCGGGCGGCCGCGTCGAGTTGCAATTATCACCCCTGGAAGCCGATCGTTACCCACCGCAGGGGCTGGAAAATGTTGAATTTCTGGTCAGCAGCAACCCTGGCCAACCGTGCAAACCACTGGCCAAGGTCGCTTCCGGGGGCGAGCTGTCACGTATCAGCCTGGCGATCCAGGTGGTCACCGCGCAAACCTCGCGCACCCCGACCCTGGTATTCGACGAAGTGGACGTGGGGATTGGCGGCCCGACCGCAGAAATTGTCGGCCAATTACTGCGCCAACTCGGCGCCAATGGCCAGGTGATTACTGTCACCCATTTGCCCCAGGTTGCCGCTCAAGGCCATCAGCACCTGTTTGTGCGCAAGGAACAGAGCAAGCACTCGACGCGTACCTGCATCGACAACCTGCACGACCAGACCCGGGTACAGGAAATCGCTCGCATGCTTGGCGGTATCGACCTGACTGATGAATCCCTGGCGCATGCGCGCAAGCTGTTGGCAGCCTCGGCTCAGGCCGACGCCTGATCAGGGGCGATGCAAAGCCTGACGCCTTAATCGGCATTATCTGACTTGCCTGTCGACAGCGTAGCGTCAATGGCATCTGCAGAATGCGTCATCGACTCGGCCTCGCGGCGAGCAACCCGTTTGAAGTGAGCGATCAAGGGGCTATCCAGCGCGCCAGCCAAGCCGACCATAAAGACCCGGTCCCGCACAGCTGGGACATCCCAGAGCACCTCCACACGATATTGCCGGCAAACCTCCTCGGCAATATGACTGGGCGCGGCAAAAATCGCCTGCCCCTGGGAGCCAAACACCTTGATCAGAGCACTGTCATCAATCTCGGCTGCCAGCTGCATATGAATACCCTGCTGCTTCAACCAACTCACCAAGTGCTCGAAATACACCGCATTGCGGGTATTCACCAGCAGTCGCTCACCACTGAGACTCTGTGGCAGGCCCGGCCGCAACCGCGCAGCCAGTGACGGACAGGCAAACAGCGACAATCCTGAGCTCATCAATTCGCACAGTTCAAGCTGATGCAGCTCGTCAACCAGCTTCAACTGATCGGTCAGCAACAAATCCAGTTTGCGCGTGCGCAATTCCTGAAACTGCTGTTCGCTGTTGCCGGTATGGCAAATCAGATAGGCCGCCGGGTCGAACTGATAGAACTCACTTAGCCAGCGGTAGGAAATCAATTTGTGAATCGAAGCTGAAACACCAACGCGCACCACCGGCCGCGTGGCTTCTCCCTTGGCGGCCAAAAAGTCCTGCAAGCTGTCGGCAACCCCGAACATGGCTTCGCAATAATCGAATACCTGCTGACCAAAAGGAGTTAACCAGAGCCTGCGCGACTTGCGCTCAAACAGGCGCTGACCGAGCTCGACCTCAAGCTGGGCAAGCTGGCCACTGAGCGTTTGTGGAGCCAGGTCCAACCGCTCGCTGGCTGCCGAAATGGAGCCATCCTTGGCAATAATGCGGAAGTAGTAAAGATGCTTGTAGTTCAGCCTGGGAATCAACATCATCTCCTAGGCAGCGCGGCCCAGCACGGCAACACTGTCGCTGTTCGGCTCGGTCACCTGATACAGATGTACCGCGCGCGACTCGAAAGGATGCAAAGCCGAGGCAATGTATTGGTAGTGCAGCGGTACCGGCTGCCCGCTGTTATACAGCTTGATGCGGTACTCCTGCTCAGGCACATCCGGACGCAAGGGCACCTCAACCCACAGATCAAGCTGACGACGAACCAGATCATAGGCGGCATTGATGCAGACAAATCCATCTGGCAAGTGCAGGTTGTGCACGGGCTTGTCCAGATCAAGATGAAATTCACGAACCGTTTTCATAGCGATAACTCCTTGACGTTGAGACAAGCTATTTGTATCAGGCCAGGGGAATCGTAAAAACAGAAGTTTTGAGTAAAATACATCGCTTAATCCGATGCTTTATCTTCGTCTGCCGGCAAGGTTTTTTTCTTCACTGCCATCCGGGAGTCGCCGCGCTGCTGAGCATGCATATTCTTCGCTGCCCAGATGGCACTGACAATCATCAGCGCAAAGGCGATACCCATATACAGCGTATCCAGCCCGGCGCCGACTTCTACCGCCTGTTCGAGAAACAGGATCACGAGAATAACAACCGCCACTTGCAGCAGCGTGATTTTGAGGTCATGGAAATTGTTGATTTGCAGTGCAGCCAGAAAGCCAGACCCTCGCGCAGATGCCCGCGCAATAAAGAGACGATACAAGCCAACGGCAATAATCTGAAAGGTCACCGCAATCAGCAGCACATCAAGCACTTTCAGCAGCCTGACAGCCAGGCGCTTGGCGCTGTCGGCATTGGTAGGAACCTGGGTGATCACATCCCAGACCAGGTTGAAGACCACCACCATACTGGTGAGGTACAGCAACAGCGCTGCAATGGCACAGGAGAACACCACGATGAGCACCATAAAACGGCTCGAATTGAACAGCTTTTCCATGCTCAACCCCTTGAGTGTCGGGAGCAACCAGATACAGGCGAGGATACACCCGACTCAAGCGCTGGGAATCAGGCGTTTTTCTTCTTCACATACAAGACCAGATTATGGTCGACCAGTTCATAACCGTGCTCAGCTACGATTTCTTTCTGCCGCTTTTCAATCGCCGGATCAAAAAACTCGATCACTTCGCCACTATCAACACACACCATATGATCATGGTGTTCGCCGTCAGCCAACTCGAATACCGCATGGCCGCCATCAAAGTTATGGCGCACCACCAGACCGGCGCTTTCAAACTGGGTCAGTACCCGGTAGACGGTAGCCAGGCCGACATCGTCACCTGCCTCCATCAACGCCTTGTAGACATCCTCGGCGCTCATGTGGCGCTCTTCTGCGTTATCCAGCATTTGCAGAATCTTCACCCTCGGCAGGGTGACCTTGAGACCAGCTTTTCGCAGTTCCTGATTTTCAACCATGGCAGATTCTCGTTCTATGCTTCGCAGGGCGGGATCAGTCGGGTATGATTCAGATCATTCAATTCATCACGATAGTGGATGTTACCACGCGATGCCAAACTGCCTGAACCGATTCCTCTGTATCTTTCTATGTGCCGGCACCCTGCTGCTTGCTGGCTGCGGCTTTCCCGGTGTCTACAAGCTGGATGTCCAGCAAGGCAACGTGGTTACCCAGGACATGGTCGACCAACTGCGCCCGGGCATGACCACCCGCCAGGTGCGCTTTATCATGGGCACCCCGCTAATCCAGGACACCTTCCATGAAAACCGCTTGGATTATCTGTACAGCCTTACGCCGGGTCACCGCGAACGGGTGCAGGAACGCATCAGCCTGACTTTTGAAGATGATCGCCTGGTATCCCTGAGTGGCGACTTCACTCCAGGCACCAGCCGCGATGAAGCCATCATGGGCGGCTCGCGCCAACAGCAGGCGCCTGCTGATCTAGGTGCTCCGCTGGGCACTGGCGAGTAAAACTACTCCGCTGCCTTTTCTTCCGCTGCCTTGGCTTTTGCCTTGGCAGCGCGCTGTTTGCGCACTTCTTTCGGATCGGCAATCAACGGCCGATAGATTTCGATTCGCTCACCACTGCTCACCGTCCGCTCATCCGGTTTGGGCACTGCCTTGCCAAAAATACCCAGCGGGCAGCTTTCGACGTCCAGCTCAGGGAAATGCTCACTGATACCCGAGAGCCGGACGGCCTCACGCAGGCTTGTCCCCTCGGGCACGGTAAAGGCAAGAATCTTCTGTTTGTGCGGTAAAGCGTAGGCCACCTCAATGGCCAGGGTACGTTCAGCCACCGTAGACCTCCTTGGCGCGCTGACAAAAGGCTTCCACCATGGTGTTGGCCGCCTGATTGAACAAGGGCCCCAGCGTGGCCTTGACCACCGGTCCGGAATAACTGAAATGCAGGTCCAGACTGATCTTGCAGGCACTCTCACCCAGCGCCTTGAACTCCCACACCCCATGCAGCTCCTTGAACGGCCCCTGCTCCAGGCGCATCTCGATGCGTTGGCCAGGCACCAGGCTATTACGGGTGGTAAAGCTCTGGGTCATTCCCGCTTTGGCCACGGTCAGGCAAGCATGCATATGTTCCGGGCTTTCTTCCAACACCCGGGCAGCAGAGCACCACGGCAAAAAATCGGGGTAATCCTCAACCCGGTTGACCAGTTCAAACAACCGCGGCGCGGCAAAAGGTAAAAGCGCAGAGCGCTGAATATGAGTCATGCCCGTATCACTTGATCAATTGGCGAGAACAGCCAGCACCTTCTCGCAGGAGCCTGATAGCCTAACAGCACCGGGACCTCCGGGGACAGCAACAGCTTACAGAGACCCGTCGCCAGTCACCGGAAAAGCCGGGCATTGTGCAGATTTTGCCCATACAGAACAAGCCTTGCACCACAGCCATAGCCGAACTGTCTCGAACTGCCTATAATGCGCGGCCTATGAGCAAGCAAACCAAATCCCAGGCCAACAGCGGCACCATCGCGCTGAACAAGAAGGCCAAACACGATTATTTCGTTGAAGAACGCTTCGAGGCGGGTATCGCCCTGACTGGCTGGGAAGTGAAAAGCCTGCGTGCCGGCAAAGCCCAGCTGATCGACAGCTACGTTCTGCTGAAGAATGGCGAAGCCTTCCTGCTCGGTGCACACATTTCTCCGTTAACCACCGCCAGCACGCACGTGATTGCCGACCCCACACGCACCCGCAAGCTGCTGCTGAAAGCCCGCGAGCTGGATAAATTGCTCGATGGCGTGCAACAAAAAGGCTTCAGCTGTGTACCTTTGGCGCTCTACTGGAAAAAACACCTGGTTAAGTGTGAGATCGCTCTAGTCCGTGGCAAAAAAGACTTCGACAAACGCCAGACGCTGAAAGAACGCGACTGGAATCGCGAGAAACAACGCATCGTCCGCGATAATAATCGATAAATTTTTCACCACCGCTGAACTTTCGCTTTTTACCCCAGTCATAACTAGTAACCGGGCAGGAAGCTCCACCTGCCCGTCCCTGAGGTTCAAAGCACGCACAACTTGCCCCGCATTGCGGGGCTTTTTTTTGCCTATCATTCAGCCTGATAGCCCTTGCCAAAATCAAACGTGCGTTTTAGCTTAGAGTAATTACTCAAAAACAATAAAGAGCGTCGCCCATGAGTGCATTCGAACCACAGCCGCAAACCCTGCTGGATGTCATTATCGTCGGCGCCGGCCTGTCCGGTATTGGTGCAGCCGTCCGCTTGCAACAAGAGTGCCCGGATAAAAGCTTCACCCTGCTGGAAGCACGCGATGCCATCGGCGGTACCTGGGACTTGTTCCGTTACCCCGGTATCCGCTCCGACTCGGACATGTATACCCTGAGTTACGACTTCAAACCCTGGACCAACGACAAGGCAATTGCCGACGGCGCGGACATTCGTACCTATATCAACGATACTGCCGACCAATACCAGGTGCGCCAGCATATTCGCCTCGGCCACCGGGTGATCAAGGCTGATTGGTCCAGCGAGCAGGCCTGCTGGACAGTTGAAGTCGCGCACACCGATAGCGACGGCAGCCCGAAAACCAGCACCCTGCACGGACGCTTCCTATACCTGTGCAGCGGCTATTACAGCTATGAAGAAGCCTATCGTCCCGACTTTCCGGAAGAAGACAGCTTCAAGGGCCGCATCGTGCATCCACAGTTCTGGCCCGAAGATCTCGACTACCGCAATCAGCAGGTCGTGGTCATCGGCAGTGGCGCTACCGCCATCACCCTGATTCCGGCGATGGCCAAGGAAGCCGCGCACGTCACCATGCTGCAGCGCTCGCCCACCTATGTGGTAAACCGCCCACTGCGTGACAAGCTGGCCCTGGCGATGCAGCGCATCATGCCAGCCAAAGCCGCACACAGCTTGACCCGCTGGAAGCATATCCTGCTCGGCATCTTCTACTATCGCTTGGCCAAACGCCGCCCACAGATGATGAAAAAGCGCCTGGTCCAGATGGCGGCCGCCGAACTCGGTCCCGAGGTGGATACCCGACACTTCACCCCGGACTACAATCCCTGGGACCAACGCATCTGCGTCGCACCCGATGGCGATCTGTTCAAGGACATCCGCCAGGGACGTGCCAGTGTCGTTACCGAACACATCGAGCGCTTTACCGCCGACGGCATCCAGCTGAAGAACGGTGATATCTTGCCGGCTGACCTGATCGTCATCGCCACCGGACTCAAGCTGAACATGCTCGGTGATATCCAGATGCAGGTCGACGGCCAACCGATCAATCCGGCCGACACCATGGCCTATAAAGGCATGATGCTCAGCGGCGTGCCCAATTGCGCCATGGCCTTTGGTTACGTCAACTCGTCATGGACCCTGAAAGCCGATCTCACCGCCGGCTATGTCTGCCGCCTGCTGCGCTATTTGGACGAACAAAAACTGGCGGTCGCCATCCCCGAACGCGACCCTGACGTCGCCGAAGAGCCCTTCCTCAGCTTTACCTCCGGCTATGTGCAACGAGCCTCCAAAGTGCTGCCCAAACAAGGGGACCGAGTGCCCTGGCAGGTCTACCAGAATTACCTGCAAGACCGTAAGATCATGCGCAATAGCCCGATCGACGATGGCGTACTGCGCTTTGACCCGGCACCGGGGAAGGCCCCGGCAAGAGCCGACGCCGGCGGTGGAAGCGCCTGATCCATCAGCAGAAGGAACCCGGCATGTTGAATGCTCGCCGCAACACGGCATTGCTT
>SKFV01000333.1 GCA_007117785.1 Pseudomonas sp. | reverse complement strand
GGCTGGCAAGCAGGATCTGGCGGTTGATACTGGTTGACTGGGGCATGCTGCTACTCCTGAGCAAAGAAAATCAGCATGGTAGTGACCGTTGCGGGCGTCAAGCTGGCTCAGTGATGGTGATGGGGTGTCATGCCTGACTGTGCAGTCTTTGCCGCTGCATAAAGCCCAGATCCAGGCGATCCTTCCACCAGCCAAAGAGCTTGCCGCCTGCACCCCAGCGTCCATAACTCAGCAGGGCACCGCCGTCACCGGTGGCCAGTAACGCCAGTGCCTGGGGCTGCGGCTGGTAACGCTGCAAGGTGGTGCCTTGCAGGGCGGCTTTCAGGTTATGCGCAAGCACGGGTCCCTGGCGAACCGCATAGACGCCTGACTTCTGGCTGCCGGGCAAGCTGGCGCAATCGCCGGTGGCAAATATCTTGGGGTGGCTGAGGCTGCGTAGTTGATGATCAATGCGGATAAAACCGCGCTCATCCGTGTTCAGTCCGCTGCTGGCTTGCCAGGTGTGGGCGCTGGCACCGGTAGCCAGAATGACTGCGTCCGTAGGGCCGAGGCAGGTATCGTCGTGCCATAACTGCCCCTCATGCACCCGGGTTATGCGACAGTTGTCCTGTATTGTGATCTGGCGATGTTGCAGCCAGCGCTGGGCGCGCTTTAGCACCATGGGGGGATGGCCGGGCAGCAACTCTCCGGCACAGAGCAGTTGCATCTGGCAATCCGGCAAGCTGGTTGCCAACGCCATGGCTATTTCAAAGGCTGCTGCGCCACCCCCGATCACGCTGATGCGCCGGGGTGTCGCCTCAGCACACCATTGTTGCCATTGTCGGATAAAGGCCGGAAATGGTTTGACGGGTATCAGGGGCAAGCTGTCGTCTGTGATAACAGATGCGGGCTGAGAGCCCACGTTGAAAGATACGATGTCTGCTTGAATGGCCAGTCCGGAATCCAGTTGCAGGGTGCGCTGCCCGGCGTCGAATGCAGTGACTTGACCATGCAGTAAACGCAATCCCAACCGCGTGCACAAGGGATCGAGTGGCAGGGCGCAATCGGCCAGGTGGAAGCGACTGGCAATCAGCCCCGGCATCATGCCGGAATACCAGGCTGCCGGGTCGGGGCTGAGCAGAATGCTGCCCGGCGGCGGTGTATAACCCTGATCCAGCCATTGGCGCAGTGTCAGCAAGTGGGCATGGCCGGCACCGGCCAGAATCAAGGGGGTTTGTAGTGTAGGTGTCTTGGTCATAGCCCAGATTATCCAGCGGCTGCCTTGGCGGCAAGCGCGCATGGTGTGTTCCTTGCTGGATAGCTCATATTGATAGAGGTGCATCCTGATTATTGATGCGATGGTTTCGGAATCGACTTTCGCTCTGCGAACCTGATAGTCTTTGCAATCATCTATGTCTGGTACTTTGACAGCGTTGCTATCGGTACTATCAAGCCGACGACCAGCCACTGTGTATTTTTCAGTTGATGACTATCCTGTAGTCATCCGCTGAGGCAGATACCTCTTCAAGGGGTGCGGAAAATTCCAGGCCCGAGGCACAGCCAGGGTCAGATCCATTGATCGACACTATTGAACAGCGCCTCCTTGTGAGCGCACTTGTTAAAACAGGAGCTAAACCATGACTGACGCAGTTATCGTATCCACGGCCCGTACCGGCCTGGGCAAATCCTATCGCGGCGCACTGAACAACACGCACAGTGTTGACATGGCCGGTTTCGTGATTGAAGAAGCCGTCAAGCGCGCGGGTATTGACCCGGCCCTGGTCGAAGACGTCATTCTTGGCGCTACCTTCCATGAAGGCGCCCAGGGCAAGAATATGGCGCGTCTGGCGGCCATTCGTGGCGGCCTGCCGGTCACCACTGCCGGTATGTCTATCAACCGTTTCTGCAGCTCCGGTCTGCAGTCGATCGCGATTGCCGCCCAGCGTGTCGTCAGCGAGAAAGTCCCGGCTATCGTTGCCGGCGGCGTTGAGTCCATCAGTCTGTGCCAGAACGACAAGTTGAACATGTTTATGGGTACCAACGAATGGATCATGAAAAACAAGCCCGAGTTGTACCTGTCGATGATCGAAACAGCTGACATCGTTGCCCAACGTTACAACGTCAGCCGCGAGTCGCAGGACGAATACGCACTGCTGAGCCAGCAGCGTGTCGCTGCCGGTCAGGAAAGCGGCAAGTTCAGCGATGAAATCGTGCCTTACAAGACCATCATGAAGGTACAGAACAAGGAAACCGGCGAGATTTCCGATAAGGAAGTTGTGCTGGATCGTGACGAGTGCAACCGTCCGCAAACCACTCTGGAAGGCCTCTCTTCTTTGAAAGCAGTTCGTGGCCCGGATCAGTTCATTACTGCGGGTAACGCCTCTCAGCTGTCTGACGGCGCCTCTGTGTGCACCGTGATGAACAGCAAAATCGCCGAGCAACAGAATGTTGAGCCCATGGGTATCTTCCGTGGCTTCGCTATTGCCGGTTGTGAGCCGGATGAAATGGGTATTGGCCCCGTATTCGCCATTCCGCGTCTGCTCCAGCGCAATGGCCTGACCATGGACGATATCGGCCTGTGGGAACTGAACGAAGCCTTTGCTTCCCAGGTCGTCTACTGCCGTGACAAGCTGGGCATCCCGGATGAAAACCTCAACGTCAATGGCGGCTCTATCGCTATCGGTCACCCCTATGGTGTAACCGGCTCGCGTCTGACTGGCCACGCACTGATCGAAGGCAAGCGTCGCGGCGTCAAGTACGTGGTCGTGACCATGTGCATCGGCGGCGGCCAAGGTGCTG
>SKFV01000044.1 GCA_007117785.1 Pseudomonas sp. | reverse complement strand
GAAAGGCACTGCGCGCGAGCAAGTAGACATAGGGGTAGAAAACCAGAATAAGCACAGCGACCACGCCACCGGTTGAGCGAATCGGTGGTAGCCCGGCCTGTGGCCCGATCCAGTCGCGCATCAGGCTTTGCACTGGCCCGGAGTAATCCAGCAAGCCGATCATGACAAAGGCCAGTACATAGGCCGGAATCGCAAAGGGCAGCATCAACGCCCAGTCCAGCCAGCGTCGGCCCGGAAACTCGCACAGACTGACCAGCCAGGCAAGGCTGACGCCCAGCAAGGTAACGCCCAGTCCGACACCCAATATCAGCACTAGAGTATTGGTTACCAGCTGCCACATCTGGGTTTGCAGCAGGTGGCCCCAGATCTGGGTATCCACGTTTTGCCAGCTGAGCAGTATTACCGCAATCGGCATCAGCACCAATGCAGCCAGACTGTATACGGTCAGGCGCCAGCGGCGTTTAGGGGTCAGTGAGTGACGGGACACAAGCTCTCCGCGTTGAATACAATCGCCCGGCACAGGGCCGGGCGGACAGTATAGCGGAATTGATCAGACGGTTGGGCGGTGAATCAATTCCAGCGCAACCGATCCATCAACATGATGGCTTCCGGCTGACGGCGGCCGGCGATTTCAACATTGATGGTATCAGCCTTGAATTCGCCCCAGGCGGCAACATCCTCAGCAGGCGGCAACTGGTCATTGGCCGGGAACTCCATGTTCACATCAGCAAAGATCCGCTGAGCCTCCTCGGTGGTCAACCACTCGAGAAATTTGATCGCTTCTTCCGGCTGTTTGGCATGCCGGGTGACCCCTGCACCGGAAATATTCACATGTACACCACGGTCATCCTGGTTCGGCCAGAACAGTGCCACGCCGAGATCCGGCTTGTCTTTTTCCAGACGACCGAAGTAGTAAGTATTGACGATGCCTACGTCACACTGACCGGCATCAATCGCTTCGATCAATGAGGTGTCATTGGAGAAGATAGGGACTGTGGTATTGGCGACCCAGCCACTGATGATCTCGGCCGTTTTCTCTTCACCCAGTGTTTCCAGCATGGTGGCCGTCAACGACTGGTTGTAGACCTTTTTCGAGGTGCGCAGGCACAGACGACCCTGCCACTGCTCATCAGCCAGGGCTTCATAGGTGCTCAGCATTTCCGGATCAACCCGTTCGGTCGAGTAGGCGATGGTGCGCGCGCGCAACGACAAGCCAGTCCACTGACTGTTGGAAGAGCGGTACTGGCTGGGGATATTGGCGTCGATCACATCCGACTTCACTGAACGCAGCAAACCCATTTCTTCGGCCTGCCAGAGATTGCCGGCATCTACTGTGATGAACAGGTCCGCCCGCGTATTGGCGCCTTCGGCACGCAACCTGGCCATCAGCGGTGCTTCTCCGTCCGTGATGTAGTTGATCTGCACCCCGGTTTTTTCGGTATACAGATCAAACACTGGGCGAATCAGGTGTTCCTGGCGCGAAGAGTAGACCACCAGCTCTTTGGCCTGGGCAAAACCGGTAAATGCAGTCAAGGCAAGTGCAGCAGTAGCGACAACAGTTTTGCAGGACATGGACGACCCTCAAATCAGATTAAGTAATTGCTAGATGATAATGATTAACATTTAAATTAGCAATAGCTTAAACGATCAGAAACGCATCCATATTGATATTCGTCAATGCCCGCTGGCTGCCAACACAGGGTCGCGCACCAGCGGCGGTAAATCACCTTGCAGCCCCATCGCCTGACGCATCAATCGGCCCTTGATCAGACTGTGCTGATCGACCAGATTCATCCCGGCATTTCGCAACCAGCGTAGCGGCAAGGCATCTGCATGGAACAGGCGCTGAAACCCCTCCATCGCGGCCATCATCGCCAGATTGTTGCCCATGCGCTGACGCTCGTATCGCTGCAATACGGCCAATTCGGCCAGCGACTCACCGCGACTGCTGGCCTGTAACAGCACATCCGCCAGCACAGCCGCATCAAGAAAACCCAGATTGACGCCCTGCCCGGCCAGCGGGTGAATGCTGTGCGCGGCATCACCAACCAGCGCCAACCCGGGCATGACATAGGTCTTGGCATGTCGCTGGCGCAGGCTGATGCGTTGGCGCGAATCAGCTGCCAGTACCGTCCCGAGACGCTGCTCGAAGGCCTCACCCAAGGCCTGACAGAACGCGGCATCATCCAGCGCCATAATATCATCAGCCGCATCCGGTAACAGCGACCAGACGATCGAACAGAAATGCCGGCCGTTACGTAGCGGTAATGGCAGGAAAGCCAGTGGGCCCGTCGGCAAAAAGCGCTGCCAGGCAGTGGCCTGGTGAGGTTCAGCGGTTTCCACCGTGGTGACAATGGCGTGGTGCAGGTAATCCCACTCACGCGTGGCCATACCGGCCAATTCTCGCAAGGGTGAACGGGCCCCGTCGGCAGCGATAACAAGTGGCGCACGCAAGCTTTCGCCCGTTTCCAGGTTAAGCCGCCAGGTGGCTTCATCGCGCACCAGCGTGATGACCTTGCGACCACCGAGCATGGTTATCCGACCCGCATCAATACTGGCGTGCAAAGCATGCTGCACATGCCGATTTTCAACAATATGGCCCAGCCGTGGCTCACTCAGTGCCGCTGCAGTAAAACCGATCTGTCCGGTACCTTCCGCATCCCACACCGTCATGTGCCGATACGGGCTGAGCCGCTCAGCAGGAATACGCGTCCATGCACCTAACTGCTGCAGCAGTTGCTGGCTTTGCGCCGTGAGTGCGCTGACACGGATATCGTAATCCGCCACCGTGTT
>SKFV01000151.1 GCA_007117785.1 Pseudomonas sp. | reverse complement strand
GAGGTGCTGTCATGAGTATCGAGCAGAGCAGCGTCGCCGAATTTGCCGCCCGGCCTGAACAGCATGCCGAGACCGGCTACCGTTTTGCCCGGCGCTTTGGGGTGTTGGCGGGTGATCTGCACAATGATTGCCTGGAAGTATTCGTTCGTGCCGACTGTGACCCCCAGGCACTATTGGAGCTGCGTCGGCGTGCCGGCCACCCGCTGCAACCGGTCTTGCTGGATGATGATGCCTTCGCTGCTCGCCTGCGCAATCGTTATGAACGCTCGGCGAATGATGCCATGCAATTTGTCGAGGGGCTGAGTGATGATGCTGACCTGATGTCGGTTGCCCAGTCACTGTCCGAGCCTGAAGATTTGCTCGAATCGCAGGACGAAGCCCCGATCATCCGTCTGATCAATGCCCTGCTATCGGAAGCGGTAAAGGAAAACGCCTCGGATATTCATATCGAGCCGTTTGAAAATCGCCTGTCGATTCGCATGCGGGTAGATGGTGTGTTGCGTGAAGTGCTGGAACCACCGCGTGCCCTGGCCCCGGTTATCGTGTCGCGGATCAAGGTCATGGCCAAGCTGGATATCGCCGAAAAACGCTTGCCGCAGGATGGTCGCATCGGCCTCAGGCTGGTTGGTCGTGCGGTGGACGTGCGGGTCTCCACCTTGCCCTCCGGTCATGGTGAGCGGGTTGTACTTCGCTTGCTCGACAAGCAGGCTGGCCGTCTCGAATTGCGCCAGCTGGGCATGTGCCAGGAACACTATGATGCGATGGAGCGGGTAATCACCCGGCCGCACGGCATTGTGCTGGTTACCGGTCCTACCGGTTCAGGCAAGACGACAACGCTCTATTCAGCGTTGATGCGCCTGAATGACCGTAGTCGCAATATTCTTACGGTAGAAGACCCGATCGAGTACTACCTCGATGGTATTGGTCAGACCCAGATCAATACCAAGGTCGATATGACGTTTGCGCGTGGCTTGCGCGCCATTCTGCGTCAGGATCCGGACGTGGTCATGGTTGGTGAGATTCGTGACGTGGATACCGTGCAGATTGCCATTCAGGCCAGCCTGACCGGTCACCTGGTGTTTTCCACCCTGCACACCAATACCGCCGTCGGGGCCATCACCCGTCTGCGCGATATGGGTGTTGAGCCTTTCCTCTTGTCCTCCACACTGAATGGTGTGTTGGCACAGCGACTGGTACGTACCCTATGCCCGGATTGTCGTGAAGCACACCAGGCTTCTGCCAGTGAGTGCCGACTGATGGGCGTGGACGAAAGCCAGCCGCCGACCCTGTATCGGGCTGTCGGTTGTGATGCCTGCAACGGCTCAGGCTACCGTGGACGCACCGGGATCTATGAACTGATTGAAATTGACGACACCCTGCGCACATTGATTCACGATGGTGCCAGCGAGCAGCTGATGGTCAAACATGCCCGGCTGGGACAAATGGGTATTCGTCACGACGGCTTGCGGCGAGTAATGGCAGGGCAAACCACCCTGGAAGAAGTATTGCGCGTAACACGGGAAGACTGAGCATGCCAGCCTTTGAATACGTCGCTCTTGATGCCGGGGGCAAAACCCGTAAAGGGGTTGAAGAAGGTGACTCTTCACGCCAGGTGAGGACGCGGTTACGCGACCAGGGGCTGATGCCGGTTTCGGTGGACCAGGTAGCGGAAAAGGTCTCGGTCCTGCATTTGCCGGTTTTTCAACGCAGGGTTAAACCTCTGGAGCTGGCGTTGGCTACGCGACAGATGGCAACCCTGGCGCGGGCTGGCATGCCGATCGAAGAAGTACTGGGCACAGTGGCGCGGCAAAGCGAGACCCAGCGTGTTCGTAGTACCTTGTCGGCGGTGCGAACGCGAGTGATGGAAGGCTTGCCGCTGGCGCATGCGCTGGGTGAGTTTCCCTCGGTATTTCCGGCTATTTATCGCACTACCATCTCATCTGGTGAGCAGGCGGGCCGGCTTGATCTGGTTCTGGAGCGTCTGGCAGACAATGTCGAAGCGCAAAATGCCATGCGGCAGAAAATCCAGTTGGCGATGTTCTATCCAGCCACGCTGACGCTGGTTGCGATTCTGGTTACCGTTGCCTTGCTCACCTACGTTGTCCCCGAGGTGGTACAGGTGTTTGCCGGCATGAATCAGGATTTGCCCTGGTTGACGACCGCGCTGATTGCCGTCAGTGACGGTTTGCGTGACTGGGGGTTGGTGATGTTGGGGGTATTGATAGGGGCCATTTTTGGCGTACGTCACCTGCTCAAACGCCCGGGTTTCCGCTTTGCCTGGGACAGGACCATGCTGCGCCTGCCGTTGATTGGTCGCCTTACCCGCGGGCTGAATACGGCGCGCTTTGCCCGTACCCTGAATATTCTTGCTGGTAGCGGCGTGCCCCTGCTGGAGGCACTAAACATGAGCGCCAGTGTCATTACCAATACACCGATGCGTGAAGCGGTCGCCGATGCGGCCCGCCGGGTACGTGAGGGCGCTGGGGTCGGACACTCGCTTGAACGTAGCGGTTATTTTCCACCGATGACGCTGAGCCTGATCAAAAGTGGGGAAAGCAGCGGCACGCTGGATGAAATGCTCGACCGGGCAGCGGAAACCCAGGAACGCGAGCTGGAGTCGCGCATTGCCATGGTGATGGGGGTTTTCGAGCCCCTGCTGATCCTGGCCATGGGCGGTATTGTTCTTATCATCGTGTTGGCCATTTTGCTGCCAATTTTCGAACTAAACCAACTGGTTAACTGAAAATGTATATGCATGCACAGAAAACAACAGGGCGTCAGGGTGGTTTTACCCTGATCGAAGTC
>SKFV01000171.1 GCA_007117785.1 Pseudomonas sp. | reverse complement strand
TATCCTGCTTGGGGTCCGCTCCCTGCAGACTGGACATGTCCGGACTGAGCTGATCACCCAGCAACATGATTAAACGGCGAACGCTCATAGCAGCTCCACAGGTTGCTCCGGGTGGCGTTGTAACCAGCCACTGAGAATATGATAAAGGTCCAGATCGAATTCACCGCCACCTTGCGCCAGCGCTACGCACGTCTTTGCCTGGTCGGTACTGCCCAACAGGCACCACTGACGCACCACATGCCATTGACGAATACCCTGCACCGGATCGAACTCTGGCAGTGCAATAGCTCCCGGCCAATCCCAGGTCGCCAGTTGCAGAGGCATCAGGGCGGCCTGCAAGCGTTGCTGATGGCTGGCCAGGGATTCCAGCCCGCAGCAAGCACCCCGGCAACGGTTCAGTTGCTGGGCGAAACAACGCCCCTGCCCGGCTTCCAGTCCCAACACACGCAAACACAGGCCGTGTTCACGCGCCAGTTCACGCAGGCGTTCACGGGCCTGATGCTGGCTTCGGAAGAGGCCGTACAAGGGACTTTCCTTGCTGCTGTTCAAGCGGGTTACATTTTCCAGCTCACCGGATGCCTGCAGTCGCCAACTGAGCAAGCCACGCTGGCGGCGCAGACGCTTGTTGTATAAAGGCCTGAGATCCTTTATCTGCTGGGCTTCCAGCAGCAAGGCACCCAGCTCCCCCGCTGTTGGTATCGCCTCGACCCGCGCCACCTGACGACACAGGCGTGCATGCCGCGCATCGGTTTTGGCCTGCTGGAAATGGCTGCGCACGCGCTGACGAATATGGATGCTTTTACCGATATAGAGCAACGCCCCGCGTTCGGCATAGAAATGGTAAACCCCCGGGCTATCCGGCAAGTCACCAACATCGGGAGGGGCTATAACAGGTGAGACGGAAGTAATCATCTCGCGAGCATATACAGAGGAAGTCATGCGTACAACTCAGGTACAACAAAAAAACACACTTTACGCGGCTTTATCCCGGACTCACTGCCTGTCACACAACATCCACAAAAACTGTGGATAAGTCTGTGGGCAGGTGGTTGGCAATAGACGCCAGCCCAAGTAGAACAAGCCGCAAGGCATTTCGTGCAAAAACCAACCAGTGCAGCATAAAGCCACTAACCCGATGCGGCTTGAAGCCCTGACCAGAGGGATCGACTCAATATCCGGCTCGTACTTGACCGCAGAGGACAAAGGCTGCAAAAAACACCATTAAATAGATATATAACATATAGTTACGTGACATTCCCGCTGCACTTTTGCAAGCATGCGCGCTAACTGACGGCAAGCTATACAAGCCCGCAGATAGTGCACAGGTTCATGCCCTATCCGCGGTGCCGGATAATTAACAGCGGATTACCCAGAGCAGGTTATTGACAGCTGAAAGGCTTACTGATAAGCACAAAGTCATCCACAAAAACTGTGGATAACCCTGTGCGCAAAGGAACGATAAGCGGTTTCAGCGCAGACAAGCCGCTGACTGCCGGAGAATGCTCAGTGGCTGATCAGTCACTTTTTTTCTTGTCGGCATTATCATCAGTATCTTCATTGCCTTCGTGATCACGATCACGCTCGGCTATCTCGCGCAGGCGCGCTACCACCCGGCCATTGACCGACGCTGACGGGAAGTTTCCTTCAGCATCCAGGCTGCCGACCTCTTCACCCGATAGCAAGCTCAACGCCTGGTCAACATGGCGCACAGCATACACGGCAAACTGACCGGCCTTGACGGCCTCCAGCACCGAGTTATCCAGCATCAGATTGGGCACGTTGGCCTGGGGAATGATCACTCCCTGCTGGCCCGTCAGACCACGGGACTGACAGAGACGGAAAAAGCCCTCGATCTTCTCGTTAACCCCACCAACCGCCTGCACTTCCCCGAACTGGTTGATCGAACCGGTGATAGCAAACTCCTGCTTCAGCGGCGTACGCGACAAGCCAGAAATCAGGGCGCAGACTTCACCCAGCGAGGCGCTATCGCCGTCCACGTAACCGTAGGATTGCTCCAGCGCGATACTGGCGGAAATTTCCAGCGGATATTGCTGCGCGTAACGGCTACCCATAAAGCCGGTAAGAATCATCACCCCCTTGGAGTGAATCGGCTGGCCCAGGCTGACCTCACGCTCAATATCCACAATGCCACTGCCACCGGGGTATACCGTGGCACTGATGCGTGCAGGCACGCCGAAGACGGAATCGCCCACTTCCAGCACAGTCAGACCATTGCACTTGCCCACTGCAGCCCCTGCGGTATCAATCAGAATCA
Source organism: Pseudomonas sp. (assembly GCA_007117785.1). Lineage (GTDB taxonomy): Bacteria > Pseudomonadota > Gammaproteobacteria > Pseudomonadales > Pseudomonadaceae > Halopseudomonas. Next base: position 531 of record SKFV01000171.1, on the reverse strand, counting down.
CGCCGGAGAGCATATCTTCACGAATCCGCGCACTGACGCGTCCGGTGCGCATTTCCTTGGCTTGCAGGGCGCGTTCGATATGCGCCAGGTCAGTCAGCGGATCTGCCGCCAACTGACGCAAGAAATCAGCCTCGGCAACCAGTTGAAAGATGTCGCTGATACGCGCTGACAAACGCTGCTGGTGTTCGGCCAGGCGAGCGCTGTAGGTCAACACCCGGGCAACGGCCGCCGCACTCAAGGGCGCCAGCCCCTCTTCAGAGGTGCGTGTTTTCAGTAGCTGGGCCATGCCCTCGATACTGTCCGGGGTGCGTGGCAGGTCCTCGTCAAAATCAACCAGTACCCGGAACATCTCCTGGAAATCCGGATCCAGATCCTGCAGGGTGTAATAGATTTGCCGTGACCCTATGATCACCACCTTGACGTCCAGCGGGATGACTTCCGGCGTCAAGGTCACCGTGGTCAGGCGGCCGAGCTCGGCCCAGGGCGATTCCATTTTCAGCTGGCGTGAATGCAGTGACCGCTTGAGCGCCT
>SKFV01000005.1 GCA_007117785.1 Pseudomonas sp. | reverse complement strand
ATCCTGATTGATCCCGGCCACGGTGGTGCAGATCCCGGCGCAGCCAGCCACGGTGTGCGCGAAGCCGACCTGGTGCTGAGTCTCAGTTATTATCTTGGGCCGCTGCTGCACTCCGCCGGGTTCGACGTGCACTGGTCGCGTTATGTCGATATGTCCGTTTCGCTGCCGTCGCGAGTCTCGCTGGCCCATACCGTTGGCGCCGACCTGCTGCTGAGTCTGCATTGCAACGCCCACATGAACCTGGACGCCCACGGCTTCGAGGTGTGGACCAGCCCCGGCCGCACCGAGTCGGACAGGGTGGCCGAGCTGATTTTGAGCCACGTGGCCAAGCGCAAACCCTGCCGCCGCATGCGCATCGACACCAGCGAGAGAGGCCCCGGCAAAGAAGCACGGTTTTATGTGCTGACACAGACCCGCTGCCCGGCGGTGCTGGTGGAAACCGGTTTTATCACCAACCCGGCAGAGCGCGCCTGGCTACAGTCTGACGCCAACCAGCGGCGCCTGGCCTTTGCCCTGGTTAGTGCTCTGGTGGAGTGGAGGGATACCCGCGATGGTTGAGCGCTCCCCGTGCCTGCTCTACGCGCCGGAATCGTTTATACGCGCATCGGCTGATGTCCGCGCCACTGTCGTTAACGGCTGCGGCCCGTCGGGCTGGCTCAATCGCATCGTCCCCAATCACCTGTGGGGGCTGAACATCAAGCCGGCCTGCAATATCCACGACTGGATGTATGCCGAAGGCGAAACCGAAGAGGAACGCGCGCTGGCCGACCGGGTGTTTATTAACAACCTGCTGCGCCTGATCGACGAAGCCGGCGGCTGGAGATGGTTGCAGAACCTGCGCCGCCGCCAGGCCCTGGTTTACTACAACGCCTGCCGCAACTACGGCGGTCCCTATTACTGGAGCGGTAAAAACCCGCTCAACAACGAAATACTCAGCATTGCTGCCGGAACAAGAAAGGACTGGGCTTATGGAGCCGTCTAAATCACCCCTTAAATCAAAAACCCTGTGGGTCAACCTGATTGCCGTCGGGGCCATGCTGGCCCAGGGCTACACCGGTTTTGTTGTTGGTCCGGAGTCTCAGGCCGCGCTGCTTGGTGTGGTTAACATCGCCCTGCGTGCCGTGACCCGCTCCGCTATCGACTGGAAGAAGGTCGGCGATGACGGCCGCGTCCGCCTCGGGCTACCCGTTGCCCTGGTGGTGACCGGCCTGCTGCTTAGCCTGACCCTGATGCTTGGCGGCTGCGCCGGCCTTTCCACCGGCAACAAAAGCATAGATGAACTGGTCGTGCGAGCCGCTACCGCCAGGGTGCTGCATGATCACCCGACCTGGATCGCTGAAACCGTGAGGATTACAGATAACGCCCTGGAGCGGATCGACGGCAAACAAATCATTTCATTAGACAGGCTTGAACAGGAAGTGATCGCCGACATTGATTGGGAAAGCCTATTGCCGGAAGAGCAAGCCATAGTGCAGACGCTGTTAACCGCCGTCCGCCAGGGGCTGGAGGATCACCTTGCCGCCTCAGGCGTAACCGACCCGGCCGCCCACCTGGTACCGGTACGTCAGGTGGTGGTCTGGATCAACAGCACGGCGGCCTTGCGTAACTAATCATGGCCGACGATGCAGACCGGGCCCAGGTCATTAACGACCAGTTTCAGCAGGACATGATCCGCCGCGCCGTCAGTGCCAGTAGCCGCCGCGCCCCGGCCGATCAGGGAACAACGTACTGCGTAGATTGCGAGGAGGAAATTCCATTGTCACGACAAGTTGCCATGCCGGGCGCAAAGCGCTGTGTTGACTGCCAGCAGATGCACGAAAACTGGAGGGCCCTGTGATTGACGGGATGAACTACCCCGCCTGGCGGTTCTGGATTGACATGATTCTGCTGTTGATGCTGGCCGGCAACACGGTGTTCACCTGGTGGACCAGTCGCGAAAAGGTCAACGCCAAACGCTTCCGGGCGCTGGAAGATGCCACCGCCGAGAAGATCACCGCCGCCCAGGCGAAAGAAATGATTGCCGAGCGTTTGCCCACATGCCGCGCCCACATGCTGCGCACCGACGAGGTAGAAAAAAACCTGCACGGGATACCCCGCCGCAGCGAGATCGAGAGCCTGAACAACAACATCGCCCAGCTTAACGAGAAGCTGGGCAAAGTTGAAGGCCGATTGGATGGAATTAACCGTGTGGCTGACCTCATGAACCGTCACTTAATCAGCCAGGGAGGCAAATAATATGAGTTATTCCGATCTGCTCGCCGCCGAACAACGCCTGGTGGCGCTGCGCATACTGCAGGCGGGCAACGGTTACAGTACCAACGAATCGATTTTGCGCAAAGCCATGGAGCGCTGGGGGCTGGCGATCAGCCGTGATGCCCTGCGCACCATGCTGGGCTGGTTGGCCGAGCAGGGCCTGGTCACCATCACCGACGTGTCCGGCTATATGGTCGCCAAGCTGACCCAGCGCGGGGCCGACGTCGCTACCGGAGTCGCCCCCGTCCCCGGTGTCGAGCGCCCCGGGCCAGGAGCTGCCTGATGGGAGGCCGCCAGCAATCCAGCATCGATCGCCTGCCCGAGGATGTCCGCGACCAGCTCAACGAGCTGCTGCGCGATCCCTCTGTCACTCAGCTGCAGGCCGTCGAGCGGATCAACGCCATCCTGGATCAGTTCCAGCATCCGGAAAAGCTCAGCAAGTCAGCCGTCAACCGCTATTCGCTCCGCATGGAGAAGGTCGGCCGGCGCATGAGAGAGTCCCGCGAGATGGCCGATATCTGGATCAGCAAGTTTGGGGTCCAGCCGCAAGGCCAGGTCGGCAACCTGAT
>SKFV01000272.1 GCA_007117785.1 Pseudomonas sp. | reverse complement strand
ACCCGCCAATTGGGGCGGGGCTTCTGTGGTCAGCGGGCGGGGCACGTCCTGATTGGCGCCAGCAGCGCCCGTCTGACAGTATTTCTGGGGACGCAATCCGTGTCTGCACGTGATCGGTTTTCCCCGGCTGCGCGTATAGCAGCTTTGCGGAATATAGCAGTATTTTTTAAGTGCTTCAATTAGATGAAAAAATGTATCATGCGCAAATGAAAGAAACAGCCAGCAATTCTCCTGCCCAGGTGCAGTTCGAAACCATCTCGGCCGAGCAGGCCGGGCAGCGTGTCGACAATTTTTTGATCACCCGCCTGAAAGGCGCGCCGAAAACCCTGATCTACCGGATTTTGCGCAAGGGTGAAGTGCGTATCAACAAAGGTCGCATCAAGCCAGACTATAAGCTGCAGGCCGGCGATCTGTTGCGTATCCCGCCGGTTCGCTTGGCCGAGCCCGACGAGCCGGTGCTGGTCGGGCAGGGCATTCTGACAGCGCTGGAAAATGCGATTATTCATGAAGACAAGGCACTGATTGTCGTCAACAAGCCTGCCGGTCTGGCAGTGCATGGCGGCAGCGGGCTGCATTTTGGCGTAATTGAGGCCATGCGCCAGCTGCGTCCGGATTGCCAGCAGCTGGAATTGGTGCATCGGCTTGATCGCGATACCTCGGGCTGCCTCATGATTGCCAAGCGGCGCAGCATGCTGCGTCACCTGCATGCCGCCTTGCGCGCCGAGGGCGGCGTGGATAAGCGCTACCTGGCTCTGGTTCGTGGGCGTTGGCCAGCGAGTACCAAGCGTGTGCAGGCGCCGCTGCAGAAAAACAATTTGCGCTCGGGCGAGCGCATGGTTGAAGTAAACACTGAAGGGAAGCCCTCACTGACCGAGTTTTCCGTGGTGCAACGCTTTGGTGACCTGGCTACGTTGGTCGAGGCGCGGCCGATTACCGGGCGTACGCATCAGATTCGCGTGCATGCCAGGCATGCCGGGCATCCGATTGCCGGCGATCCCAAGTACGGTGATGATGAATTCTCCCAGAAAATCCGTGAGCTGGGCGGTAAGCGGCTGTTCCTGCACGCCGCCTCTCTGGCGGTCGAGCTGCCTGATGGTCAGCGGTTGGAACTCAAGGCCGAGCCCGGTCGCCAGTGGGATGCAACCCTGCGGAGATTGACCGATGGCTGAGCTGCAAACCCTGATTTTTGATTGGGATGGCACCCTGGCCAATTCGGTAGAGAAAATTGTCTTGTCCATGCAGCGGGCGGCGGACGACATCGGGCTGGAACCGTTATCGGCGCCAGCGGTACGTGGAATTATTGGTCTTGGTTTGCCGGAGGCGATCGCGGTGCTCTACCCCGATCTGGATGATCCGCAACGCAGTGAGCAATTGGGCGCCGCTTATGGACAACATTATATAAAGCTGGAAGAAGTGCCATCGCCCTTGTTCGACGGTGTGCGCGAGGCGCTGGATACCTTCCGTAGCGCCGGCTTGAGGCTGGCGGTAGCGACCGGCAAGAAGCGCAGGGGGTTGGCGCGGGTGCTGGAGAAGCATGGTCTTGCCGACTTTTTTGATGCAACCCGCTGCGCCGATGAAACCGCGAGCAAGCCAGACCCTATGATGCTTGCTCAAATCCTGTATCAATTGGACACCCCGGCAGAGTGCGCCATCATGCTGGGTGACAGTGTGTTTGATCTGCAAATGGCCCATAATGCGGGTGTGCGTCCGATTGCGGTCAGCTACGGGGCCATGAGTCGGGAGCAGTTAATGGCTTGCCAGCCGGAGCATTGCCTGGATGCCTTCAGTGATTTCTACCATTGGGTCATGCGTGAGCAGGCTCAGGGTCCCAGTGTTTAAGGAGCACGCATGTCATCAGATCGGTGGACACAGGGTGAAATGGTCGGCGCGCAGCAGGCGCAGGCCAGCAAGGAAGATAGCAAAGCCTGGAAGTTGCTGGAAAATACCCTGCAAGCCTCTGTGCAGGAGCAGCGTCGTGCACGGCGCTGGGGGATCTTTTTCAAGAGCCTGACATTTCTTTACCTGTTTGGTGCGGTGATGTTGTTTTCGCCGCTGGGTGGTGTCGATTCGGCCAAGCGCACAACCGGCCCGCATACCGCAGTGATCGAAGTGCGTGGCATTATCGCGGACCAGCAACAAGCCAGTGCCGATAATCTGGTGACCAGCTTGCGCCGTGCCTTTGAAGATGAAAACACCCGTGGCATCGTCATGCGCATCAATAGCCCTGGCGGCAGTCCGGTGCAGTCTGGTTACATTTACGACGAGATTCGGCGTTTGCGGACCGAGTATCCCGGTACGCCCTTGTATGCGGTAATCGCTGATCTGGGCGCGTCGGGCGCCTATTATATTGCGGCTGCGGCTGACGAAATTTATGCCGACCGTTCCAGTCTGGTCGGCTCAATCGGGGTTACCGCCGCCGGCTTCGGTTTTGTCGGCACCCTGGACAAGCTGGGTATCGAGCGACGGACTTACACCTCTGGCGAGCACAAGGCGTTTCTTGATCCTTTCCAGCCTGAGCGGGAGGATGAGCGCCAGTTCTGGGAAAGCGTGCTGGACAGTACCCATCAGCAGTTTATTGATCGGGTGAAAGAAGGGCGTGGTGACCGGTTGGTAGATAATGATGACTTGTTCACCGGGCTGATCTGGAATGGCGAGCAGGCGCTCGAGTTGGGTCTGATTGATGGCCTGGGGAATACCTCCATGGTTGCTCGTGAGGTGATCGGGGTCGAGAGGACAGCGGATTTCACCCACCGTGAATCACCTTTCGAGCGCTTTACCCGCCAGTTGGGTACCACCGTGGGCAATACCCTGGCGATGCACCTGGGGTT
>SKFV01000257.1 GCA_007117785.1 Pseudomonas sp. | reverse complement strand
CAATCGGCAATACCACTTCAGTCAAGGTGCCACCGCCCTGCTGATTAAACAAGCGCACACTGCCGCCCAGCCTCTCAACGGCCGCCTGACTGAGAAACAGCCCCAGCCCAAGACCTTTCTTGCCCTTGGTGGTAAAAAAGGCGGTGCCAAGCTGCTCGGCAATATGCAGTGGCACGCCGGGCCCCTGATCACGAATGCGAACAAACAGCTTGCGTCCCTGCCAGTCGAGGGCAATGGTGATGCCCTCCGGGCAGGCATCGGCCGCATTGTTCAACAGATTAAGCATCGCCTGACCCAGCTCGGGGGTGACCCGCAACATGGGGGCTGCTGCGCCTGGCAGCGGCAGCCATTGCCATGCCGCCTCTGGCCGCATCAGCTGCCAGCGGGCCAATAACCCCTTGAGCCAGACATCAGCCGCTTCAACCCGTTGCGGCTGACGACGGCTATCTTCGGCCCCGCGCACCATCTGCTGCAAGCTGACCTTGCACTGGCCCACCTGTTGCTGCAACAAGGCCAGGTCTTCACGCATCTCGGCGTCCTGGCAGTCATGCTGCATATCCTTGAGTAACACGCTCATGGTCGATAACGGGGTAGACAGCTCGTGCGCTGCGCCAGCTGCCACGCTGGCAATACCCAGCAGTTGCGCATCGCGCAGGCCCTGTTCGCGGCTTTCCGCCAGTCTGCGGGCATGTTGGCGCAGCGCATCGGCCATGCGCACCACAAAAAGACTGATCAGGCCGGCACTCATCGCAAAGTTCAGCCACATGCCAATCACATAAAGGTTGATCCCTGGCGGCCCGATCGGCACCTGAAATACCGGTAACGGCTGATACCAGAGCAATACAACACTGAAGGCAGCAACGGCCATGCTGGCCAGCGCGAGGGTGTATAGCCAGGGCAGGGTTGCCGCAGCGATGGTCAGGGGTACCAGGTAGTAGGAAACAAAGGGATTGCTCGGGCCGCCGGAAAAATGCAACAGGACGCTGTGAATCAGAATGTCGAAAAACAGTTGCAGGCTGAATTCCTGATCGGTAACCGGCCAGTCATATAGCAGGCGCACCAGGGTCATCAGGGTAACCAGTGCAGACACCCCCAGGGTGACTAACAGGGCCGTCCAGAGCAGCGGAAACCAGCCACTCAGGTAGGCACCAAGTACCGACAGACTTTGCGCCAGCAACACCAGTATGCGCACCAGCAACAGACGCCAGAGGTTTTGCCGTGAAGGCGACAGGGCAAGGGCATTAGGGCTCATGAAAAACCGCTGAGACACGGGTACACTCCAGTATAAGTACTATCATTTTCTGTACTCTGCGGCACAGCGTCGCACAAAGCGGCGCTGGCGTCAGCGGGAACCTGTTGCAAAACATCCGGTCTGATTGACACCTAACCCAAAGGATGAATGCCATGCGTCGCGCTTTTCATACACGCCTACCGCTTACCCGTGCAATTGCCATGTTTTGCATGTCTGCTGCCCTGTTGCTCACATTACCTGCACAAGCCGATACCCAGCGCTACAACCAGATTTCCTTGCGCGCCGAGGCCCAGCAAGCGGTCAATAATGACACCTTGACGGTCATCCTGTATGCCGAAGAGCAGCACGCCGATCCAACCCGATTGGCAGAGCGCATTACCCAGCGGCTGAACGAAGGGCTCGAGCGAGCCCGCGCAGTCGAGGGCGTTCAGGTTTCCAGTGGCAACCGCCGCAGCCATCCGGTTTACGATGACAAGAACAGCATCACCGGTTGGCGCGAACGCGCCGAGATTCGCCTCGAAAGCAATGATTTTGCCGCGCTTGCCACCCTGACTGGCGATCTGCTCAAGGGCCTGTCGCTGTCCGGCATGCAGTTCAGCCTGTCACCAGAGGCGCGCCAGAGCAGTGAGGAGGAATTGATTGGTGATGCAATTGATGCCTTCCGCCAACGTGCCAGCCTGGTGACCGAAAAGCTGGGCGGCTCGGACTACAAAATCGTCAACCTCAATCTGCATACCCAGTCGCCGGGCCCGATCTATCCGCGTAATGCCATGCTGATGCGCAGTGAAGCTGACAGCACGGCACCCAATGTCGAAGCTGGCGAGGCCAGTGTCAGCGTGCAGGCAGACGGCGTTATCGAAATCCGGTACTGAGCTGTGGGCAGTGCAAATGCGGCCCAGCCTCAGGGCCGCATAAAGGTATAGTCGGCATCATCATCGAGATTGTCGGCAAGAAACTCCAACTCATGGCGAATATCCGCCTGAGTGCGCCCACGTTTGTAGACGGTAATAACCTCCGCCAGCAGAGCCCGGGCTACCGCTTGCTCGTCAAACCCCTGTTGCCGGCCCTGTGTCAGAGCTTGCTGCATGACCTCTTTGGCCAGGCTGAATGCTGTCATGGTCATCTCCTGCATGGTGCGTAAGCTTTACGAAACCCGATTAAAGCAAATCCACAGCGGACGACCCTTGATCTGGCTCAGGATTTTGGTGGCGGGTCAAAAGGTTCCTGTAGATAACGGTCATCGGCAAAGGTCTCTACCCACTGCGGGTAGAAGACCACCAGGCCTGAGATCAACATGCCATTGACGAAAGCTTCCGGAAACAGAATCAGTAGTAAATAAGCCAAATACTCCCAGAGCGCATAGAGTTCACTCAGCGCACCGGACCACCACAACATGAACATGGTTCCAAGGATGCTGGCCAAGCCAGCCAGAGCAGCACCAAAAAAAGCACAGACAAAGATATACACGAAGAGATTACGCGGCTGCCAGCGCTCCAGGGTATGCCAGACCAGCATGGTAACAAGCACAGGCAAGCCAATGCGCACGATGGCATTGGCACCCAGGGCAGCCAGATCATCCT
>SKFV01000009.1 GCA_007117785.1 Pseudomonas sp. | reverse complement strand
ATCGACAGTAATTAGACCTCGCGGGCACGACATGACGTGACTGCGCGATAGCAGAGGCCTCTGGACGACGAGGACGTCGTCCTTCCCGGGACGTGCAGACCCGCTGTTGCTGGGGCTGTCGAGCTTCCGCTCGACAAAAGGGTTACGGCATGCCGTGACCGCCAAGATCAGCTCAGCGCAAAAATCCTGACCGCACCCCATTAGCAGAGGCCTCTGGACGACGGGAACGTCGCCCTTCCCGGGGATATGCTGGTTTGCTGTTGCCGGGACTGCCGAGCTCCCGCTCGACAAAGCGGTCACGCCATGTCGTGACCGCCGGGACCCAACCAGCCCGCAAATCCCGATTACAGCATCTTGCCGCAAACCCTGAATCATGATTCACTATAAAAAATGAATCAGGATTCATATTATGGTTTATCGAATCACTCCCGAACGCCAGCAACGCGATCGCGCCCTGCGTGAACATATCCTCCACTGCGCTCTGGACCAGGTCCGCGCCGGGGGGTTCAATGCCCTGACCATGAGCAGCCTGGCGAGTGCCGCCGGCATTGCTACCGGCAGCCTGTACCGGCATTTCAACGGCAAGGGCGAACTGGCTGCCGAGGTCTTTGTGCGTGCAACACGGCTTGAGGTCGATAAGCTGCGCAGCCAGTTCACCGGCCAGGGCAGTGCCAGCGAACGCCTACAGCGCGGCTTGACCCTGTTTGCTGCCCGCGCCTGGCACAGCCGGCAACTGGCCTATGCACTGATCGCCGAACCCGTTGACCCTGAAGTCGACAGCCAGCGCCTGCGCTACCGCGAAGCCTATGCTGAACTTTACGCCGATCTGATCCGTGCCGGACGCGATGATGGCAGCTTTACCGTTGAGCATATCCCGCTGACCGCCGCCTGCCTAGTTGGCGCCGTAGCCGAAGCCCTGGTCGGCCCCTTGTCACCTCAGGCCCGCGCCGCACGCGCCAGCGGCCTGCCCAGTGAAAGCCTGGAAAGCGTCACCCGCGCCATTGTCCGCTTCAGTCTGCGCGCCCTCGGCGCCAAGGAGACCCTCTGATGACTCTGAATACCTACGCCGAAACCCATGAGGTCACCAACCAGGTGCCCCCGCTTGAAGGCGCTAACCTGTATCGGGCCGACCTACCGTTGCAGCAATGGGTCAAGCGCTACCAGGCTGACTGGGCCGATGCCGCGCTGAATGAATACGGCGCCAAAGCCGGTGATGCACTGATGCAGGCCGGCTTTCTCGCCAACGAGAACAAACCGGTATTTCGCAGCCATGACCGCAATGGGCACCGCATTGATGTGGTCGACTTTCATCCCGCCTACCACGACTTGATGAGCGCTGGCGTGGCAGCCGGCATTACCTCGTCGCCCTGGAACAACCCGCAACCCGGCGCTCAGGTGGCACGGGCGGCGACCATGTACCTGCATAATCAGGCGGAAGCCGGCACCAGCTGCCCGCTGACCATGACCTTTGCCTGCGTACCGGCACTGAGATTACAGCCGGACCTGGCTGAACACTGGCTGCCGAAAATCCTCTCCGGTGTCTACGATCCGCGCAATCTGCCGATCAGTGAAAAGCACGGTGCCACCATCGGCATGGCAATGACCGAAAAACAGGGCGGCACCGATGTGCGCGCCAACACGACCCGAGCCCATCCGCTTGGGCTGGGTGGTCCCGGGCAGGCCTATGAGCTGGTCGGCCACAAATGGTTCTGCTCCGCCCCCATGTGTGACGCCTTCCTGACCCTGGCCTATACCGACAAGGGACTGAGTTGCTTCCTGCTGCCACGCCACCGCCCGGATGGCAGCCGTAACCAGCTCTATATCCAGCGCTTGAAAAACAAACTGGGTAACTGGGCCAATGCTTCCAGCGAAGTCGAATACCGCGGCGCACTGGCCTGGATGGTCGGTGAGGAGGGCCGTGGCATACCCACTATTATCGAGATGGTTTCACTGACCCGCTTTGACTGCATGATTGGCTCCAGCTCACTGATGCGCCAGGCGTTGAGCCAGGCCATCCATCATTGCAATCACCGTCAAGTTGGCGGGCGTGTGCTCAGCGAACAACCGCTGATGCAGAATGTGCTGGCCGATCTGGCCCTGGAAAGCGAAGCCGCCCTGGCCCTGACCATGCGCATGGGGCATGCCCTGGACAATGCCCATGACGAACACGAAGAAAAGTTTGCCCGCCTGGTCACCGTCATCGGCAAATACTGGATCTGCAAACGCGCGCCGGCCATGATCAATGAAGCGCAGGAGTGCATGGGCGGCGCCGGCTATGTCGAAGAAACCATCATGCCCAGGCTCTTCCGGGAGGCGCCGGTCAACTCGATCTGGGAAGGCTCGGGCAATGTGCAGTGCCTGGACGTGCTGCGCGCGCTGTCCAAGGAGCCAGGCGTGCTGGATTGCCTGTACAGCGAGCTGGGTGACGGGCATGGCCATGCGGCGCTGCAGCAGCATATCGAACAGATCAAGCGCGACTTTGCGAATACCGCAGAGATTCAATACCGCGCCCGTCAGTTGACCGAAGATGTCGCTGTTGCCCTGCAAGCCAAACTCCTGCTGGAAGCGGGCAACAGCAGCGTATCCGATGCCTTTATCCAGAGTCGCCTGCAAGGCCATGGCAGGGCTTTTGGCCCCCTGCCACTGGGTGCGGATTGCGCGGCCATTGTTGGCCGCTCCTCGCTTTAGGCGCTCAAGGCCAGCCAGCCGGCATACAACCCCATCAACAGAAAGGCACTTGCCGCCACTGCCCTGATCAGGCCCAGCGGCAAGCGCCCGGCGGCGGCATTGCCCATAAAGACCACGGGCACATTGGCCAGCAGCATACCGATAGTGGTACCGATCAAGACCATGACAAAGGCGTCGAACTGCGCCGCCAGCACGACGGTCGCTACCTGTGTCTTGTCACCCATTTCCGCCAGAAAAAAAGCGACCAGGGTGGCCATAAAGGCACCGTAACGGCTGATCGGTGGCGTGTCTTCCTCATCCAGCTTGTCAGGCACCAGGGTCCAGGCGGCGACCACAACAAAACACAGGGCCAGCAAGGCGTGCAGCACATGGGTGGGAACCAGATTGGCTACCCAGTGCCCGACCGCTGCGGCCAGCGCATGATTGGCCAGGGTCGCCACCAGAATACCCCAGACAATCGGCCAGGGCCGGCGAAAACGGGCGGCCAGCAGCAGGGCCAGCAATTGGGTTTTATCGCCGATTTCCGCAAGTGCAACAATACCGGTTGAGACCAGCAAGGCTTCCATGACAGTTCCAGAGAGGGCAGGTTTACGTAACCAATGACACGAATCCGCCCCCACCCTCGGTTGGCAGCGTCGTGTCATAGGTCTCGTCAAACCCGAACAGGCGGGTCGCAGGCACCATGGCCGGTTGGCCAATCATGTTGATACCTGCCTCATGGAGAGACTACTCCCCTAAGACGCGGCGATAGTAGCAATCCACGCCAGAGCCGGCAAGCACTCAGCCGGGTGCCACCGCCGAATAGACCTTGAAGCGACTGGTCTCACGCAAGACCTTGCAGGGCCCCACATGCGCCTCGATTTGCGGCGGATAACGCAGAAAGCCGTTGGCGACCAGGCGCAGTTCACCACCGGGCAAGAGGTTACGCGTTACCTGGTTGAAAAAGCGCTCGGCGATCCCGGTATCCTGACGAATGCCGGTATGGAACGGCGGGTTACTGATCACCGCTGCATAACGCCCATGCACATCACTGAGCCCATCCGAGGGGGTCACCTCGGCGGCTACCTGGTTAAGCTGCAGGCTCTGCTCAGCGCAGTAAATCGCCAGCGCATCGACATCCACCAGCTCGAACTGGCAGTCCGGGTTACGTCGCGCCAGCGCAATACTCAGCACCCCGCTGCCGCAACCAAAATCCAGCACCTTACCCTTGGTTAACATGGCCGGCTCTTCCAGCAATAGCGCACTACCCTCATCCAGCCGGCCATGACTGAACACACCAGGCAGACTGATCAGCTGCAGGGTCTGGTCGGCCAGTTCAACGGTAAAGCGCTGCTCCCAGTCAGTCAGGGCAAAAGGCGCCGCCAGGCCGTCCATATCCGCCCGCCATAACTGGCAATGCCGCGCCGAGTCCAACTTGCGCACGGCATGGGCATAGGGTTGCAATAGCTTCTCGGCGCGCTTGACCCCGCCATTCTTTTCCCCGACCAGATACAGCGGCACACCAGCAGCCAGCAAGGGAGCCATCTGCGCCAAGGCATACTCGGCACGTTCGATGGCCTTGGGCATGACCAGAATGGCTGCCTCAATATCGGACCAGGCTGGACACAGATGAGAAAAACTCAGCTGCTCGGCCGGTAGCAACGGCTGCAACGCCTTGTAGGGCGCATAATCCCAACACCAGACATGCCAATCGGCTGGCAATTCAGCCAGCAGGCGATCAGCACAGGGGTTGACCAGCAGTACGCGCCGGCCACTGAATTGCTCGGCGCTGCGCAGCAGGATCTGACTGGTGTTGTCCATCTATAACTCCGGTTCCGCTATGGATTGCCACGTCGCTTCGCTCCTCGCAATGCCCTCATGTCAGGAGTAAGGATCGAGCGACGTCAATGGTGGGGCGCGATTGTACTGTCAGTCCAGCCAGCGCGACAAACCGGTCAACAACCGATCCAGTGCACCCTGATTGGCCTTGACTACCGACTGCCCCGCCGCCCCGGCCTGCTGTGCCTGCTGCGGCTGCTCCATCCATTGCAATACCTGTCGCGCCAGACTGTCGGCATCGGTCACTGACTGCAGGGCGCCAGCACCTTCCAGCAGCTGACTGATTTCGGCAAAGTTGAAACGGTGCGGCCCGGACAAGACCGGCAACCCCAACGCTGCTGGCTCCAGGTAGTTATGCCCGCCATTGGGCACCAGTGAACCACCGACAAAGGCCATATCGGCACAGGCATAGAACTGCATCAGCTCGCCCATGCTGTCGACCAGCATGACCTGTTCGGCCCGGCCTGGCTGCTGTTCCAGGCTGCGTTGTGCCAGGGTAAATCCGGCCTCGCGAACCATCCGCGCGACACCGGAAAAACGTTCCGGATGGCGCGGCACCAGAAGCAGCAGGGCATCAGGCACGCTGTTGAGTACCTGCTGATGTGCCGCCAGTATCTGCTCATCCTCACCGGCATGGGTACTGGCGGCAATCCAGACGGGGCGCTGTCCCCACTGGGCTCGCAACTCGGCCGCCTGCTGCAGCAATTCGGCGGCCGGTTGCAGATCAAACTTGATGCTGCCGGTCACGCTCATGGCGTCTTTCGCCACCCCTAGATCCGCAAAACGGACTGCTTCCGCCTGGGTTTGTGCTGCAACCCAATCCAGCGCAGCAAACATTGGCCGCACCAGCCAACTTACTCGCGTATAGCCACGCGCCGAGCGCTCGGACAAGCGCGCATTGGCCAGTACCACCGGCACCTTTGCTTGCGTAGCCTCGGCAACCAGGTTCGGCCACAGCTCAGTTTCCATGACTATCGCCAGACGCGGCTGTAAGCGGCGGATAAAGCGGCGCTGCAACCAGGGCAAGTCGTAGGGCAGATAGGCGTGCCCGACCTGGCCGGCAAACAGCTTGCGGATCTGCTCCGAACCGGTGGGCGTCATGCAGCTGATGGTGATAGGCAAGTGGGGATAGCGTGCCAGCAGTTCCCGCACCATGGGTGCGGCTGCAATCGCCTCACCCACCGATACCGCATGTACCCAGATCCCCCCTGCACGCAGATCACCCCCCATGGCAAAACGCTCCGGCCAACGGCGGGCGTATGCCGGTGCGCGCAGCGCGCGATAGAGCAGACGCAGCAGGATAAAGGGCAGCAGAGACAGAAAAATCAGGCTATAGATCAAACGCGACATGGGAAGGCTCCTGAAACAGGTTTCCTAGACTAGCAGAAGTGACCATGGGCGGCGGGAAAGTCTATACTGCTCATTCACTTTTCAATCACTGCCGAGGCCCATGAGCACATTGCTGGAAACCGACATCTGTATTCTGGGCGGCGGCATCGCCGGTCTGTGGCTGAATGCCCGTTTGCGCCAGCAGGGCTACAGCACCCTGCTACTGGAAAGCGCCACCCTGGGCGGCGGCCAGAGCATCAAATCCCAGGGCATCATCCACGGCGGCACCAAATATGCCCTGCACGGCAAGCTGACCACGGCGGCAGAAGCCATTGCCGCCATGCCGGGCCGCTGGCGCGACTGCCTGGAGGGTAACGGCGAGATCGATCTGACCCCGGTGCGCCTGCTCTCGCCCTACCATTACCTGTGGTCACCGGGTGGACTGGTCAGCAATATGGCCGGTTTCTTTGCCAGCAAGGCGCTGCGCGGCCGGGTGGATGCGGTCAAGGGCAGCAGCTTGCCGCCGGTTTTCCAGTCTGCGCAATTCAAGGGCAAGGTCTACCGTCTGGCTGAACTGGTACTGGATGTACCCAGTGTGATTCAACGCCTCAGCGAACTGGCCGATGACAGCCTGATCGCTGCCGACAGTATTCGTATTGAACGTGACCCGAATGACCACATTGCCTGCGTACACACCGGCGATATCAGTATCAAGGCGCAGCGTTATGTACTGACCGGCGGTGAAGGCAACCAGGCACTGCAAGCCGCCTGGGGCATTGAGCAACCCGCGATGCAGCGCCGACCTCTGCAAATGGTGCTGGTCAAGGGACCGGAATTGCCTGGTCTCTATGCCCATTGCCTGGGCAGCAGCCCGAAACCACGACTGACCGTAACCACCCACCCTACGGCCGATGGCCAGTGGTGCTGGTATCTGGGCGGCGAACTGGCCGAGCAGGGCGTCGACTCAAGCGCCAAGGCCTTGATCCAGCAGGCGCAACGGGAACTGGCTGAATTGTTGCCTTGGGTCGATCTGCGTCAATGCCAGTGGGCTACACTCAAGGTCAACCGCGCCGAACCGGCGCAGAGTGGCCTGGTGCGCCCGGATAGCGCCTATGTGCAAGGTGTGCACAATGCCCTGGTCTGCTGGCCGACCAAGCTGGCCCTGTCACCGCACCTGAGTGACCTGGTGCTCGAGCAATTGAAAGCCGACCAGATCACACCCACCAGGCCGCAGCCTGAGCATCACCAGGCGCGGCCCGCCGCCGCCATACCAATCTGGGATACCTGTTTCTGATGGCTTTCGATCGCACGCATTGGCGCTCACTGGGCAATACGGGCCTGCAGGTCTCACCGCTGGGCCTGGGCACGGTTAAGCTCGGACGCAATCAAGGTGTGAAATATCCCAGTGGCTTTGAGCTACCGAGTGATCGCCAGGCCGCGGATCTGCTGGCGCTGGCACAGGACCTCGGCATCAACCTGCTGGATACCGCACCCGCCTACGGCACCAGCGAAACACGCCTGGGGCCGCTCCTGCGCCGGCAACGCCAGCAATGGGTGATCTGCAGCAAGGTCGGGGAAGAGTTCAGTGGCGGCGAGTCCTGGTTTGATTTTTCTGCCAGCCATACCCGGCATTCGGTTGAGCGCTCACTGCGCCAGCTGAAAACCGACTACCTGGATCTGGTGCTGGTGCATTCAGATGGCAATGACCTCGCGGTACTCGATCAGGACATCTATCCGACCCTGGCGCAGCTCAAGCAGGAAGGCCTGATTCGCGCCTTCGGCTTTTCCGGCAAAAGTGTCGCAGGCGGTATTCGTGCGCTACAGCAGGGCGATTGTGCCATGGTGACCTACAACCTGAATGAACGCGCCGAAACTGAAGTGCTGGACCACGCCCTGTCACACAACAAGGGCATACTGATCAAGAAAGCCCTGGCCAGCGGGCATCTGTGCCTGCAGGGGGAGGATCCGGTGAAACAAGGCCTTGCATTTGTCTTCGCCCACCCGGCAGTCAGCAGTGCTATCGTCGGCACCATCAACCCTGAACACCTCGCGCACAATGTCCAGGCGACAGTCGAGGTGCTCGGCGAATAATCAACAGGGAGTAGCAGATGGCTCGAATCATCGCGCAGCATAATCCCGTGGCCTTCAAGACCCAGGCGATTCAGGTCAAGGCCAGCAGTGAAGTGCTGCACTACACCCCGGTCGGCATGCCGTTGAATTTTGCCAGCATGCAGGCCCGGCGAGAGCCAGTCAGCGTCGATGATCCCGAACACTTTGAACTGACCCTGGCCAACCTCGGCGTGTCTGTGGCGCTGGAACTGAACTGGCGCGGACGCACCTTCCAGTTGTTGATCAAGGAACCTGACAACGGACAACTCAAGCTGATTTCAGGCTATGTGCCCGCGCATGAACTGCGCGTGCCGTTATTGACCGCAATGAATGAAGTTGCCGAAGAGTTATTGCTGGAAACCGAGTCCGGCTGGCTGCAGGGTTGCTACCAGGACACCTGGCTACCGACACCCTATGCTGACACCTTGCCACTCGACCCACGTCGTCACTATCGCCTGACTCCGCAGCGCGGCGCCTCGCGCCCGGTGATGTGTCGTGAACTGCATTTGCTGGAGCGACCGCGGGCCTATGTCCATCTACCCACCAACTCCTTGCAGCTGGTGTACTACCTGGGCCTGCAATTGCCGGACAACCTCGAACACATCAGCGGCCTGCACGCCGATGAACGCCTGGACAGGGCCAGCGGTCAGTTGATCACCCAGCTGGATTACCAGAACGCGGACCTGTATCTGGCCGAATTTTCCGAACAGGTCCCTACAGGGCAGTTATTTCAATTGATTCGTGGCGAACTCATCGAACAATCCGGCCATGATTTCACCCTCAGTGAAGCCATGGCCGCGCAGGAAGGCTGGGTAGTCAGGGAGCGGCAGGCAAGCTGGCCTGACGGGCTGAACAATCTGTAAAGCCTATAACGACTGGATTGCCAGGCTGATTGACTGTTATCCAGGCAGTTGTTGCCCCCTTACTGCCCATCCCGCTCGCGTATCCGCTCGACAATCGCCGTGGTTGAACAGCTTTCCACAAAGTTGAGCACTTTGACCTCGCCACCATAGGCCTGCACGATAGGCGCACCCACCACCTGCTCAACGCTGTAGTCACCACCCTTGACCAGCACATCCGGCTTGATCTGTTCGAGCAGAACTTCCGGCGTGTCCTCGGCAAAATTGACCACCCAGTCCACCGCGCCCAGACCAGCCAGCACCGTCATCCGTCGTTCAACACTATTGATCGGACGGCCAGGGCCTTTCAGCCGGGTTACCGAGGCATCGTCATTGATTGCCACGATCAGGCGATCACCCAGGCTACGCGCCTCTTCCAGGTAACCGACATGACCCGCATGAATAATATCGAAACAGCCATTGGTAAACACAATGCGCTCACCATGGGCACGGGCATCCTCGATCGCCAGCAAGAGCTGCTCGACGCTCAACACCCCGCGCTCACTTCCCTGCTCACGCTGCACGCCCCTGCGTAGTTCTGGGGCGCTGACCGTCGCCGTACCCAGCTTGCCGACTACAATGCCCGCCGCCAGGTTGGCCAGGCCAACGGCCTGCGGGTAACCCTCACCCGCTGCCAGAGCCGCTGCCAGGGTGGAAATCACCGTATCGCCAGCACCGGTCACATCAAACACCTCGCGCGCGCGCGCCGGCAAATGCAGTGCGGGCTCACCCTTGCGCAACAAGGTCATACCATGCTCACTGCGCGTCACCAGCAGGGCCTCCAGCTGCAGGTCTTCGATCAGGGCTGCTCCCTTGTCGACCAGTTCCTGCTCGCTGGCACAGTGACCAACAACTGATTCGAATTCAGACAGGTTCGGCGTGATCAGGGTTGCACCCCGATAGATGGCAAAATTACTGCCTTTGGGATCAGCCAGCACAGGAATGCCACGCTCGCGTGCCAATGCAATCAATGCCTGATGGTTGACCAGCGCACCCTTGCCGTAATCGGACAGAATCATCACCTTGACCTGATCCAGCAGACCGGCCACGGTGCTCAGCATGGCCTCGCCATCAGTCACAAAACGTTCTTCAAAATCCAGCCTCAGCAACTGCTGATTTCGACTCATGACACGCAACTTGGTAATGGTCGGCTGCGCCGCCTGAGCCTGAAAATCACAATACACCCCTGCCGCTTCCAGCCGCGTGCGCAGCGTATCCGCCGCCTCGTCAGCACCGGTCACACCCACCAGCCAGGCCGGCGCACCCAGGGCAGCAATATTCAGCGCCACGTTACCCGCCCCACCGGGGCGGTCTTCGATCTGTTCGACCTTGACCACTGGCACCGGGGCTTCCGGTGAAATCCGCTGTGTCGGCCCGTGCCAGTAGCGATCGAGCATGACATCACCGACCACCAATACCGGCGCGGAATCGAAACGGGGCATGTTCAGTTTCATGGCTGCAATACCTTTGGTTCACGCCGGCCTCAGGCCGGCTTGTGCTCATCTTCAAACTGCATGCTGTGCAGCCGTGCATAGTATCCATTCTTCGCCAGCAACTCGGTATGACTGCCGCGTTCAACGATGCAACCCTGATTCATCACCATGATCACATCGGCCTGCTCGATGGTCGACAGCCGGTGCGCAATGACCAGGGTGGTACGCCCCTGCATAACGCGCTCCAGTGCGGCCTGGATATGTCGCTCGGATTCAGTATCCAACGCCGAGGTAGCCTCATCGAGAATCAGGATTGGTGCATCTTTGAGCAGCGCGCGGGCAATCGCCAAGCGCTGACGCTGACCACCAGAGAGTAATACGCCATTTTCACCT
>SKFV01000113.1 GCA_007117785.1 Pseudomonas sp. | reverse complement strand
TGACAGCGATTACATGGAAGTCATGGAATATGTGCGCATGGCTACCCTGTTGCTGTTCAGCGAGTGCCAGCCTGCCGACAAGGGTCAGCCAGAACCGCCCGCCGCACTGCATTGAGACAAACCGAGGTACGCATGCAAATCAGCAAGCAGGAATTCAGTCGTCGACGCAAGGCGCTGATGGCACAGATGGAGCCCAACAGCATTGCCGTGTTGCCGGCTGCACCGGTATATATCCGTAACCGTGACGTCGAGCACAACTACCGGCAGGACAGCGACTTCCAGTACATGACCGGCTTTCCCGAACCGGAAGCGGTTGCCGTGCTGTTACCAGGTCGAGAACATGGTGAATACGTGCTTTTCTGTCGTGAGAAGGATGTCGAGCGCGAGCTGTGGGACGGCTACCGGGCCGGACAGGATGGCGCCGTGGCCGAGTATGGCGCGGATGACGCCTTCCCGATCAATGATATCGATGACATCCTGCCCGGCCTGATTGAAGGTCGCGAACGGGTGTATTACGCTATGGGCGCCAATGCTGAATTCGATCGCCGCCTGACCGGCTGGATCAATACCATTCGCAGCAAGGCACGCCTGGGTGCCCAGCCGCCGAACGAGTTCGTTGCGCTGGATCATCTGCTGCATGACATGCGCCTATACAAGAGTGCCAATGAGATCAAGGTCATGCAGGCGGCGGCGCAGATTTCCGTGGAAGCGCATATCCGCGCCATGCAGATCTGCCGCCCGGGTGTCTATGAATATCAACTGGAAGCCGAGCTGCAACACACCTTCATGCGCCATGGCAGCCGCTCTCCGGCTTATGCCTCGATTGTTGCCTCCGGACGCAATGCCTGCATTCTGCATTACACCGAAAACACCCGGCAGCTGCGTGATGGCGATCTGGTACTGATTGATGCCGGTTGCGAGCTGGATTGCTACGCCAGCGACATCACCCGGACCTTTCCGGCCAGTGGCCATTTCAGTGTCGAGCAACGGGCGATCTATGACATCGTGCTGGCAGCCCAGGAAGCCGCCTTTGCGGCCATTGCTCCGGAACGCCACTGGAACGAGTCCCATGAAGCAACCGTGCGAGTAATCACCCAGGGCCTGATCGATCTGGGGTTGCTGCAGGGCGAGCTGGATGAGCTGATCGCCAGCGAAGCCTACAAGCCCTTTTATATGCATCGTGCCGGCCACTGGTTGGGCATGGATGTGCATGATGTCGGTGACTACCGTGTCGGTGGCGAATGGCGTGTGCTTGAGCCGGGTATGGTGATGACGGTCGAGCCAGGCATATACATATCGCCGGATAACGCCGCAGTGCCGCGCAAATGGCGCGGCATCGGTGTGCGAATTGAAGATGATGTGCTGGTAACCCGTGATGGCTATCAATTACTCACCGGTGGCCTGCCGCGCACCGCAGATGAGGTTGAGGCCTGTATGGCTGCCGTTGAGGTAGCCGCGTGAGCAGCATCAGCATCGTTGGTGGCGGCATGGTGGGCGCCAGCCTGGCGCTGGCCCTCCAGGCTGGCGCCAAGGCTGCTGGTTGGCAAATCAATCTGATCGAAGCGCAGCCGCCGAAAGATGGGGGGTATCAGCCGAGTTACGATGCCCGCTCCACTGCCCTGTCGCAAGGCAGTGCCCGGTTGTTTGCGCAATTGGGTATCTGGGATCGTTTGGCCGAACGGGTCGAGCCGATTGCGCATATTCATGTATCTGATCAGGGCCAGCCGGGTGTCACACGCCTGGCTGCGCACGATGAAGGCGTGCCGGCCCTGGGCTACGTAGTGGAAAATACCTGGCTGGGTGAGGTGCTGTTACAGGCGCTGGATACGGCGGTAGTGCATTGGCTGGCGCCGATGCAGGTGATAGCCGCTGATGCCCGGGCGGGTGGTTATGACTTGACCCTCAAGAGCGATAGCGGCGAGCAGCAGCTGACCACCGATTTGTTGGTGATTGCAGACGGCGGGCGCTCCGGCTTATTGGACAGTCTCGGCGTGCATCGTCAGCAGCAGCGTTACGGGCAGACGGCAATTATTGCCAATATCACCAGCAGCAAGGGACATAAGGGTGTGGCCTATGAGCGCTTTACGCCGAATGGGCCGTTGGCGTTGTTGCCGCTCAGCGAGCAGCGTAGTGCGCTGGTATGGACTATGCCGGAAGAGCAGTCAGATGCGGTGATGGCGCTGCCTGACGATAAATTTCTGCAGCAACTGCAACAAGCCTTCGGTTATCGCCTGGGTGGATTGACCCGGGTGGGCGAGCGTCATGCCTACCCGCTCAGCCTGATCGAAGCTGCCGAGCAGGTGCGCCCGCATATGGTGGCACTGGGCAATGCGGCGCACAGTCTGCATCCGATTGCCGGTCAGGGTTTTAACCTGTCGCTGCGCGACACCATGGCACTGGCGGAACATTTGTTGGCCGCGGCTGAGCGCGGCCAGAATCCGGGCGATCTGGCCCTGTTACAGGCCTATTGGCAACAGCAGCAGCGTGATCAGCAACTGACGGTAGCTTTCAGTGACCGGTTGACGCGACTGTTCAGCAATCGCCAACCGGTTTTGACCGCCGGGCGCAATCTCGGGCTACTCGGGCTTGATCTGATGCCGCCGTTCAAGCATATGCTGGCGCGTCAGGCGATGGGGTTGAAGATCTGATGACTCAAGGAGCGCACATGGCGCCGGACTATGATCTGATAATTGTCGGTGCCGGCATGGTTGGCAGCGCCTTGGCCAGTGCGCTGCAAGACAGCCGCTTGCGGGTCGCTCTGCTGGATGCCGGCGCCTTGCCGGATGGTATGTCTGAGCCATCGACCGCCACCGGCTTTGATTCGCGGGTCAGCGCCCTGAGCGCCGCCT
>SKFV01000262.1 GCA_007117785.1 Pseudomonas sp. | reverse complement strand
TGGGAATCTGGCGCTCGTTTTCGCGGTAGTTGCCGGCTTGCTGGCCACTGGTGGCAAAGGTCAGGGCATTGGTGACATCGGTGCGGTTGATACCGGCCATGCGCGCGCGGGCTTCGTCGAATTGTGGCTCTATGACCAGTTCACGCTCCCGCCAGTCATGGCGCACATCGATAATTCCGGGTGTGCTGCGCATGCTCTGACTGGCCTGTTCGGCCAGTTCACGCAGTATTTGCGCATCCGGGCCGGAGAAGCGGGCTTCCAGATCACCACCGTCGCCTGGCCCGAACATCAGCTGTTTCGGGTAGATTTCCGCATCCGGGTAGCGCGGGGGCAGCTCTTCGCGCACGGTACGGATCAGGCCCGGAATGCTGTCGCGATCATCGGCGCGCACAATCAGCTGCCCGTAGGACGGGTTGGACAGTTCCGGCGCGTAGGTGAGCATAAAGCGGCTGGCACCACGGCCGATGACGGTGGTGACCGCTGTGACGCCCTCCTGCTCGAGCATCCAGTTTTCCAGTTCGCGCATATCCCGCTCGGTGGCACGAATATCCGTGCCCTGCGGCAGGTGGTAGTTGATAAAGAAGAGTGGCGTATTGGAGGGCGGGAAGAAGCCCTGCTTGACCTGACCAAAGCCGATCACGCTGATCACGGTAACCGCCACCAGCAGCATGACGGTGAGCCAGCGCCAACGCAGCGCTGCACCCAGCAGGCTGCGATAGCGCTGGTACAGGCGGCCACGGTAGGGGTCTGCTTCGCTGTTGCTGGCATCGGCACGGAAGAAGTAGTGGCCGAACAGAGGGGTAACGGTAACGGCCAGCACCCAGCTGAGCAGCAGGGAAATCAGGATGACGGCGAACAGCGAGAAGAGAAACTCACCGGTCACGTCCGGCGACAGGCCAATCGCCGCAAAGGCCATGATGCCAATGACGGTGGCCCCAAGCAGAGGTATTTGCGTGCGCCGGGCTGCCTCTTCGGCGGCTTTCACCGAGTTCTTGCCGCGCTGCATGTTGATCAGCATGGCCTCAGCGACCACGATGGCGTTATCCACCAGCATGCCCATGGCGATAATCAGGGCGCCGAGGGAGATGCGCTCCATCTCGATGGAAAATATGCGCATAAAGAAGATGCTGCCGAGCACCGTCAGCAGCAGGGTAATCCCCACGACCATGCCGACCCGCCAACCCATGGCGATACAGAGCACGCCAATCACGATGCTGACCGAGAGTAGCAGGCTGAAGATAAAGTCGTTGATGGCTTCGTCGACGACTACGTGTTGCTGATAGACCGGGTCGATATTGACGCCGAGCGGCAACCGCTCGCGCAGCTCTTCCAGGTGGCGGTCGACGGCTTCGCCGACCTTGACGATGTTCAGGTGATCCTGCCCGGCCACGGCGAGGGTAAAGGCCGGTTCGCCGTTGTGGCGTATCAGTTGGCCGGGCGTTTCCGTGGGTTCACGGCTGACCTCGGCAACATCAAAGATACTCAACTGTTGGGTGGTGCCGGGTACGCCGATGCGCAAACTTTCAATGGCGCTGACCGAGTCCAGCGCCGGCGGGCTGTTCAGGCGCACGCGGCGGTCGGCCATGGGCGTGCTGCCACTGGGGGCAACCACGCTTTCACTGCGCAGGGTATCAACCACGGCATCCAGCGGCATACCCAGGCTGGCCAGGCGGTCGAGGGACACTTCGACATAGATGCTTTCTTCCGGCAGGCCACTGACTTCGGCCTTGGAGACGCCATCCACTGTCAGGACTTCACGGCGCAGGAAGGTCGCCAGGTCGATCACTTCGCGGTCACTGAAGCCCTCGGTGGTAATGGCGTAGAAAATACCGAATACGTCACCAAAATCATCATTGATGATCGGCGGTTCGGAGCCATTGGGCAGGTTGGGCGCGGTGTCATTGATTTTGCGCCGCAGTTCGTCCCAGGCCTGGGGGATGGCCTCCGAGCCCAGCTCGTAACTGAGTTCAACGGTGATTTCCGAGCGCCCGGGCAGTGAGCGTGACATCACCCGGCGCAATTGCGGCAGTTGCTGGATGGCTGATTCCAGTGGCTCGGTGATTTCCCGCTCGACTTCCTCGGCGGTGGCGCCGGGGTAGCCGGTATTGACCACGGCCAGGCCAATGGTGAAGGAGGGGTCTTCCAGCTTGCCGATGGTCGCCAGGCCCCAGAGGCCGCCGGCAAAGCAGGTGACGATCATCAGCCAGATGGCAACGGGGTTGCGGATGGACCAGGTAGCAATGGACATGACGCGTCCTCAGTAGCCGGCAAAGGGCTCAACTGCTTGGCCCTCGCTGAGTTGGCGAATGCCGGCGGCAACCAGTTGGTCCCCTGCGCGCAGGCCGTCGGTGATTTCAGCCTGGCTATTGCGCAGGCTGCCGACACTGACGCTCTGGCGGCTGACTTCGCCGCTGTCCGGGTCATAGCGCCAGACGCTGAACTGGTCGGCGTTGCTGGTATCCAGCGCGGCGACCGGTATCCACCAGCGCTGATTATCGCTGGCGCTCAATTGGGTGACGCGCACGGCCAGGGTCATGCCGGGTAAGAGCTGGATATGTTCGGGGCGGGGCAGGCCGAAGGTGACCTGGTAGGTCTGGGTAACCGGGTCTGCCTCGGTGCTGTGTTCGCGGTAGGCCAGCTCCAGCGGCAAGCCATTGGCCTGTTCTGCAACCAGGGCGTTATCCAGTACCAGGCTGACGCGGTAATCGCCCGGCTGGCCGGTAAAGTGGCGCATGAAGAGTTCGGGCACGCTGATATGGATGCGTAGTTCACTGACGTCCTGCACCCGCAGTACGGGCTCCATGGCTTGCACGGTGGTAAAGCGTTCTTGTAGACGGCGGCTAACCAGAGCATCAAAG
>SKFV01000361.1 GCA_007117785.1 Pseudomonas sp. | reverse complement strand
TTGATAAACTTTTTACCATTTTTAAGATTATCCACCACAATAATATCGCTGCGCCCTTGGGCATTCAGCGCCTTTACAATATTACTGCCAATAAACCCTGCCCCACCGGTGACTACAATCACTTAACAACCTCCAAATTAAAGACTTCACCCAGATATCTTTTCATTATAACACGTGATACAAATTGGCCTCTGCAACGCGTAATATAAAACCACTTCTAAAAAACGCTTTAGTTAGAAATATCAAGGGTCATTTAAGGCATACTTGAAGGTTTAGACAAGGTATACTGTGTAAAAAACAATTTAAAGCTTTCAAGTCGTGAAAAAAGCCCATTCCCACCTTAAACAAACAACTTTAAACTTTTTACGCAAATGGAGAGAGTTCTTCAGACTGCGCCCAACCAGCCTTGAGAAAAAGCTCAAGAAAACTGTGCGGCAAAAAAAACGCTCTTTGTCACTTGATGAAATAAGTCAATTCATCAAGAAATATGAGCCTAGCCTATTGTTTAATCCAAGCCAAAACACTGCAGATATTGAACAATTAAAGCGAACCGCTACCCTACTTCGCTATACGAACGAGCACGAACTTTATGAAAACACTCTATTTGGGTATGACCCAAAACTAACACTACTCAATCAAAAAGCAGCTCGCGACCACACATTCATCATTGGCGGACATGGTAAAGGAACAATTAGAGCTTATAGACACTTAAAGCATGATGACAGACAATTTTTTGAAAAAATTTATATTCATCAAGAGCCACAGATTGAAAAGCTTTTATGGTTCTACTTAACCGTCCTACCCCAACTGAAGAGCACTCATCTCAAGGCTCCCCAGCTATACAAAGCATTTTATGGCGACAAATTAACCGCTACTTATTTTGAGTATATTTCCAACCTGACGCCTACATCACCACAAAACATGTTAAGCAAAGCAATGGCGCTTCATAACTATCTTTATAACCTGCGAGACACTATAAATCTTACAGATGTTCCACAAGCCGCTTTAAATTACGAAAATGCTGAAATTTATCAACGCGGTTTAAGATGTTTAAAGCCGATTTTCTCCGCTAAAGATGTGCCTTTTGTGAAAATCAACAACCATCTTTCAACCTCAAATAAACAGCTGTGTCACGGCGATTTAAACCAAGTAAATATTTTAGAAAATGATTTAATTATTGACTGGGATGAATGTGGCTTATATCCCGCTGGTTATGATCTTGCGCTCGCCATGAGTCGTTCTAAACATTTCAAAACCAGTGAACAAGTCATAAATTTCATCAATGGCTGTGGTTTAGAAACACACAGTGACCGGGTGGCTGCAATCTATTTTTGCACTGTCTTTTTCTCACTACAAACAAAAAAGGGATTTCCCTTGAAGCAATTGACACGGCTAGTAACTGATTTAGAGGCCTTGATCGATTAGCTAAGTCATGCATTAATCGGGTTAATTAAATAATTCGCAACTGCCACCTTTAGCGACTCACTCACTTCAACCACTTCTTGCCGAGAATAAAACACCAAACAAAAATACAATACGGAACGCAAAAACTTTGGGTATTCTTCTCGACCAACTGTTTCGTACATTTCTTTTTCTAAAAAGCTTAGCAAGTCGTTTAAGCTTTCAAAGTGGAAATAGCGGCTTAGGGTTAGTGCAACATCAAATCCAAGCGGATATAAACCACAATCATCCCAGTCAAACACGAGATTGGGATACGTAAAATTTTTTCGGTGCAAGTCGCCATGAGCAAATGCTTTTGGAAATTTTTTTAACTTCAGTTCAAACAATTTTATTTTCAATAACTTTATCGGATGCTTTAAAAGCCATGCTTGAGTCAAAGCATTGACACCTTCTTGATAAACATGAGACCGGTTAAAATCACAAATCGTTTTTTTATATGCCTTTGGTACGGCTGGACGCAAGCTGTACAAATAACGAACGACTGAAAAGATTGGCCTAGCCGCTTGTTGGCGAGGAAGGTAGCGAATATCTACAAACTGGTAAAGCACTCTCGTTAGTTTTTCGCCTGACTCCATTTGACAAACTTTTGGAAAACACAACTTTGAATCATCAATGAGGCTGGCCACATCTGAGTTGAACCACTTGGCCTTAATTAGATCAGCTTGTGAGTTAATGTATATTTTTTCAAAAAAGCATTCCCCGCTGCCTAAGGTTAAAATCCTGTAGGCATTCACAACACCTTTACCGTTGCCCTGTGTGATAAATTTTTTGCTCACCACGGCAGATTGATCAAAAGTTAACAAACCGTCATATTGCTGAATCAAGTATTCGTATTGATCATGAAGCCTAAAAAGGCTGTAGATTCGAGTTAAGGCATTGAACTGCTCTCGAGTTAAAGTAGATTTATCTTTTATCGATAAGAGCTGTGCCAATGCTGGATCAAACTCTGACAAAAACGCATTTAACGAATCAGGAGGCGTTCCTTTCAAATGTCGCTTAATATATTTTTTTAGCCGCTTTAGATTGGGTGAAAGTTGCTTGGATGGTCGAAATAAAAACGGTTTCACATTGAAGCCTTCAGTAGATTCACATGTCAAATATGGCGAATATGTTAGAATAGCACGCTCTCTTTTATAAAGAAATTTTCATGCAACACAAACTTTCAAAAAAAAATAGAACCCTAGCACTATTGAGCTCATGGTTTGTTGATCACGAGATTCTTAGAAAACTCTATCGAAATTTCTACAAGCTATCCGCGAATGCATTTCGTAGCAATCACCCATCACCGGCTTTTTTAAAAAAGCTGAAAAATGACTTTGGATTAAAAACCGTCATCTCGCTACGTAAAGCTGACACATCAGGATCATACTTACTTGAAAAGGAGGCTTGTGAGAAATTTA
>SKFV01000266.1 GCA_007117785.1 Pseudomonas sp. | reverse complement strand
TAAACGCATCAAGTCCGCCTATTTCAAACAAAACTCCCGAATCAACCCACGCAAAATCTCCACCGTCGGATTGATCCGGTCCATCTCCAGAAACTCATCCGGCTGGTGCGCCTGATCAATATCGCCCGGCCCCAGAATCAGCGTCTGCATACCAATCTGATTCAGATAAGGCCCCTCAGTTGCAAAGGCCACACTGCCCGCCGTATGCCCGGTTAAACGCTCGCACGCGGCCACCAAAGGTGCATCAGCCGCAGTATCCAGCGGCGGCACACCCGGGAACAAGGGCGTCAGCTGGATATCCACCGCCCGCTCCGCCGCAATCAACGCCAGGCGCTGACGAATATGCGCACGCAACTCATCCGGATCCATACCCGGCAAGGGCCGGATATCAAACTCCAGCGCACACTTGGCGCAAATCCTGTTGGGATTGTCGCCACCATGGATGCACCCCAGATTCAGCGTAGGCGTCGGCACCCCGAACAAGGGATTACTCCAGCGCTTCTGCCACTCGGTCCGCAAGGTCATCAGATCACTGATCACATAATGCATTGCCTCCAGCGCGTTGTTGCCCAGCGCCGGATCGGACGAATGCCCCGCCTGACCAATGATATCCACCCGCTCCATCATGATGCCCTTGTGCACCCGGATCGGCTTCAGCCCGGTCGGCTCACCGATAACCGCATGCCGCGCCTTCGGCTGACCGCTGGCAACCAGCGCCCGCGCACCGCTCATGGTGCTTTCCTCATCCGCCGTGGCCAGAATGATCAACGGCTGCTTGAAGGGCTGATCCAGATAGCCCTTTACCGCCTCGATAATCAGCGGAAAAAAGCCTTTCATATCGCAGCTACCGAGCCCGTACCAGCGACCATCCGCCTCGGTCAGCTGCATCGGATCATGCTGCCAGCGCTCCGGATTGCAGGGCACGGTATCCGTATGCCCGGCCATCACAAGACCGCCGGGCCCGCTGCCGTAGGTCGCAATCAGATTGGCCTTGCCCGGATGATCGGCAATCGGCTGGATATCGCAGGCAAACCCCAGATCGCCGAGCCAATCCGCCAGCAAATGCACCACGCCCAGATTGGACTGATCCCAGTCCGGCTGGGTACAACTGATCGACGGGCTTTGCAGCAACTCGGCAAACTGGGTTTTCAGGTCGGGCACAGCCATAGCGGGACTCCAATAAAAAACAATAAATCCAGCTTACGCGCTCTGACCCAATCCGTCAGCCAGAGCGCCACACCCGGTAAAGAATCCGCCCCTTGCACCGGCGACTCCGGTAAACTGGACAGCATCAACCATGCTGTTCGCTACCCGATTCCCGTGAGGCTTATGTTCAAGGAAACCGAAATCAAACTGCGCATCAGCGCCGACACCCTGGCCGCCCTGCGTGAACATCCCCTGGTACTGGAACGCCAACAGACTGTCTGGCAAAGCAAACCGCTGATCAACCAGTATTTCGACACCCCGGAGCAATCGTTGGCTGCGGCCAGAGTTGCATTGCGCCTGCGCCGCGATGGCGAGCAGATTATCCAGACCCTGAAAACCCGTGGTAACAGCGTTGCCGGACTGTCTGAACGCAATGAATGGGACTGGTACCTGGACCAGATGGTGCTCGACACCCAGGTATTGCAAGGCGACTACTGGCCCGAGGCACTGGCCGACTGTGATCGCAACAGCCTCAGCCCCCTGTTTACCACGGATTTCGAGCGGCAACACTGCCTGCTGAGCTGGCAACGCAACGACGAACAGGTCGTGGTGGACATGGCGCTAGATCAGGGCGCGGTGATTACCGCCAGCGGCGAAGAGCCGATCAGCGAACTGGAGCTGGAGATGCGTGAGGGCAACAGCGACGCACTGCTTGAATTGGCAGCAGAACTGGCCACTGATCTGCCCCTGATGCCCTGCGATATCAGCAAGGCCGAGCGCGGCTACCGGCTACTGGACGCCAACAGCAATCAACTGCGCCCCAGTCATCCGCAGTGCTCGGCAGAGGTCGTCGTGGATGAGGTCATAGCCCGCACCGGCTGGACCCTACTTGGGCACAGCCAGCGCCTCGCCGAGCAATTCCGTTTTGGCGGTCAATGGCGGCATTTCCGTGAACTGGTGGTGCAACTGCACCATCTGCGCGCCTACTTCGGCGTCTTTGATCTCGCCCTGCCTCTCAGCGCCGGCCAAGCCTTTGTGGCCGCCCTGGATGACCTGCTGGAGTACTTGCAGCCGCTGTACCTGGCCGGTTGGGCCGATGATGCCCAGGGCCAGGCTGCTCGAGCCGAAGCGCCAGAGATTTTTGCCCGCCTGACGAATGAGCTGACCTGGGGCCAGTTGTTTATCGGCCTCGCCCTTTGGCTGCAGCAACGCCGCTGGACCGAAAGCCGCCACCCGCGCGGTGAGCGAGTTGCCGCGCTGCCCCTGGAGCGCTGGCTGCTCGGTGCAGTCAGCAAGGAAATCCAGGCCCTGCGTGTACCGCACAACAATGATGAAGACGACCGCGTCAGTGAATGGTGTGATCAACTCCCCCGCTTGCAGCGGCTGCACTTCCTGCTCAACCAGTTCCGCCGCCAGCTCAAGGTCGCCGAGGCTGATCGACTGTTTGGTGAACTGAGCAAGCTGCAAGAACTTCTGCAACAGGTTGGCCAGGTTGATGCCTCGCAACGCGATGCCCTGCTTGCTACCCTGCGTAAACAGGGATTGCGCATACGTCGCTTACCCGCCTGGCGGGAACTCAACGGTTGAGGCAGTGCCACAGAGACCAGGACCTGGCTTCAACCTAAACAAGGAGCGGTAATGAACTCACTGGCAGATCTGGCAATTCCAGGACAGGATTGGCCGCTGGACCTGGCTGATATCCTCAAGGTCCTGGT
>SKFV01000127.1 GCA_007117785.1 Pseudomonas sp. | reverse complement strand
GCAGGATAGGATTCTGATGGCTGAGGTGATGGCTGAAGGCACCTATGTACCGCATCATCCGCAGAAAATCGTTTTTATCCTGTCTGCCATGCGCCACTTTGCGCTGGAGCTGCGCGCGCAGGGCTTTACCGTGGATTACATCGAACTGGATGCCGCCGACAACAGCGGCACCTTGCTGGGTGAGCTGGAACGTGCGCGAGCTGAGCATCAACCGCAGCAGATCCTGCTCACCGAGCCGGGTGAATGGCGACTGCTGGATATCTTTCAACGGCAGCAAGCCGACTGGCCGGAACTGGAACTGCGCGAAGAGTCGCGCTTTTTCTGTGACCATGCGACCTTTGCGGACTGGGCCAAGGGCCGCAAGCAGTTGCGCATGGAATACTTCTACCGCCAGATGCGCCGGCAAAGTGGCTTGCTGATGGATGATGATCAACCTGCCGGTGGCGCCTGGAATTTTGATGCTGAGAATCGCAAAGCCTTGCCGGCCAGCGAGCAGCCGCCAGCGCCACTGCAGCTGTCGGATGACCAGACGGTGGCTGCAGTCAAACAGCTCGTGGCGGAGCGTTTTCCGGCGCATTATGGCAGCCTTGAAGCCTTCAACTACCCGGTCACCCGTGCTGCAGCCGAACAGCTCTGGGCTTACTTCCTCGAGCATGCGCTGGCGCAATTTGGCGATTATCAGGATGCCATGGCGACGGGTGAACCCTTTCTCTACCACGCGCGTATTGCTGCCGCGCTGAATGTCGGTTTGCTCAGCCCGCAGCGGCTGTGTCTGGATGTACAGGCGGCCTGGCAAGCGGGGGAGGTGCCGCTGAATGCTGCCGAGGGCTTTATTCGGCAGATTCTCGGCTGGCGCGAGTATGTGCGCGGTATTTATTGGCTCTATATGCCCGAGTACGCCAAATGCAACCAATTGGGCAACCAACGGGATCTGCCGGAATTCTACTGGACCGGCAAAACCCGCATGCGCTGCATGCAGGCGGCCATCGACCAGACGCTGGAGCATGCCTATGCGCACCATATCCAGCGGCTGATGGTCACCGGCAACTTTGCCCTGCTCGCTGGAATTGAGCCCAAACAGATATGCGACTGGTATCTGGCCGTGTATATGGACGCCTTCGACTGGGTCGAACTGCCCAATACCCTGGGTATGGTGATGCATGCCGATGGCGGCCTGCTTGGCTCCAAGCCTTATTGCGCCAGTGGTCAGTACATCAAGCGCATGTCCAATTATTGCGGTGACTGTCACTACCGCGTGCAGGAGCAGACCGGGGCCAAAGCCTGCCCGTTCAATGCCCTGTATTGGCACTTCATCATGCGCCATGCCGAGGACTTCAGCGGCAATCCGCGCATGAGCATGATCTACCGCAACTTCAAGCGCATGGCACCGGCCAAACAGGACGCCCTGTGGGAGTGGGGTGAACAGCTGTTGGCGCGATTGGACGCGGGTGATGCCTTGTGATCAGAAAGGGTGACTTGCCGCAGAAAACCTGTGCCAGCTGCGGTCGGCCCTTTGCCTGGCGACGCAAATGGGCGGCCTGCTGGGATGAGGTGCGCTACTGTTCTGAACGCTGCCGACGCCAGCGCACATCGCGCCTTGCAGAGACTTGAAAATTTTCCTTTGAACCGCAAATATGCCCCTTGTTTGAGTGTCCTGTTGCCGCCTTTCGTGATGGAACTGTAGTGGCAAAAGGCGGTCAATCCAGCGTTGGCAAAAAATAACCTGTATGCTTGCGCAACCGGCCGCACGGGGGTGTGGCTGAGAAATAATAATTGGGGAAACGGAAGGGGCCATGATAAGCATAAACAGCCTGACCAAGCGTTTCGGCGAGTACACGGCAGTGGATAACCTGTCTTTTGATGTACACCCGGGCGAAGTTCTTGGCTTTCTCGGTCCGAATGGGGCCGGTAAATCCACCACCATGAAAATGCTCACCGGCTTTCTGACGCCGGACGGCGGCTCAGCCACAGTCTGTGGCTACGATATCCAGACGCAGATCTTGCAGGCGCAGAAAGAAATGGGCTATCTGCCTGAAGGCGCGCCTTGTTACGGCGATATGCGGGTGCAGAAATTCCTCGAGGTCATTGCTGAAGTTCGTGGCTTCAGCGGTGCCGAGAAAAAGCAGCGCGTTGACAGGGTAATTGGCCAGCTGGAACTTGAGCGCGTGCGCGAGCAAAGCATCGAAACCCTGTCCAAGGGCTTCAAGCGTCGTGTCGGCCTGGCTCAGGCTATTCTGCATGACCCCAAGGTGCTGATTCTTGATGAGCCGACTGACGGTCTTGATCCAAACCAGAAATACCAGGTGCGCAAACTGATCAAGCAGCTTGCCGCCGACAGCAACAAGATCGTGGTGATCTCCACCCACATCCTCGAAGAAGTCAGCGCCGTGTGCACCCGCGCCGTGGTTATCGGCCGCGGCAAGCTGCTGGCCAATGGCACCCCGGATGAACTGGAAGCCATGTCACGTTACCACCAGGCCGTCACTCTGAACCTGGAAAGCCCGGTGGATATCGAGCCGCTGAAAGGCCTGTCCGGTGTGGTTGAGGTGGAAGTCGAGCGTGAAGGGCTGCAGCTGACAGTCGTCGCTGAACCTGGTCGGGTAATCTTCCCGGCGGTAGGTGAGTTGGCCAAGCAGCAGAACTGGCCGGTGAGCGAACTCTCGGTCGAGCGTGGTCGGCTGGATGAAGTCTTCCGTCGACTGACCGCAGAGGAGGCCGCATGAACAATCTTGGCGTAATCTTCAAACGCGAGCTGGCCAGCTACTTTGCGACCCCGTTGGCGTTTATCTTTATCGTGATCTTTCTGGTGCTGTCTGCGGTATTCACCTTTTACCTGGGCGGCTTCTACGAAAGCGGCCAGGCGGACCTG
>SKFV01000215.1 GCA_007117785.1 Pseudomonas sp. | reverse complement strand
TGGCTTATGGCTACCGGGATAACGACTACTTCTTCCTAAAGATCAAAGCAGCGTTTCCCGGTAAAGCGCGATGAACCAAAAAAAAGCGATCACAGCCTGCCTGAACTGAGATCGCTTCAAATACACCCAAGTTTACTAAAGCATCAAGTGTGCCAATTCTTGCCAATGAGCGTTTTACTCCGCGTCATCGTCGTCGCCAGCGGCCATATTCATGCCCAGTTCCTTGATTTTCCGGGTCAGGGTATTTCGGCCCCAGCCCAGTAACTGCGCGGCATCGCGGCGTCTGCCAGCGGTATGCTTGAGAGCGGTTTCAATCATGATGCGCTCGAAGGCCGGCACGGCAATATCCAGCAGATTGCTGGTGCCACGGGCCAGTTCCTGATCGGCCCAGGTGCGCAAACTGTGCTCCCAGTGCCCATCCGGTGCACTCTCCTGGTGCTGGTTGAGCAATTCTGGCGGCAGGTCGTCGACCAGCACTTCTCGGCTGGACGCCATCACGGTGATCCAGCGGCAGGTGTTCTCCAGTTGCCGCACATTGCCCGGCCAGGCCAGGCTGCGCATATAGTCCTGAGTCTGCGGCTTGAGCACCTTGGGCTCGACGCTGAGTTCTTGGGCGGCCTTGCTGAGAAAGTGTTGCGCCAGTGCGGGAATGTCTTCGCGGCGCTCAGCCAGTTTGGGGATATGAATACGGATTACGTTTAGGCGGTGGAACAGATCTTCACGGAACTTGCCGGACTGTACCAGGCCTTCAAGGTTCTGGTGGGTGGCAGCAATGATGCGCACGTCCACCTTGATCGGAGTATGCCCACCGACCCGGTAGAACTCACCGTCAGCCAGTACCCGCAACAGGCGGGTCTGGGTTTCTGCCGGCATATCGCCAATCTCGTCGAGAAACAGGGTGCCGCCATCGGCCTGTTCGAAGCGGCCACGCCGCTGGCTGGCTGCTCCGGTAAAGGCACCTTTTTCATGCCCGAACAGTTCGGACTCCATCAGGTCCTTGGGAATCGCCGCCATATTCAGGGCAATGAAGGGGTTGCGTGCACGCGGGCTGTGTCGGTGTAGCGCCTGCGCTACCAGCTCCTTGCCGGTGCCGGATTCGCCATTGATCAGAACAGTGATGTTGGAGTGGGACAGACGGCCAATGGCGCGAAACACTTCCTGCATGGCCGGGGCTTCACCGATGATTTCCGGTGTGCGACCCAGTTCCTGTTCCGGCGCTAATGCCTCTTGCTCACGGGTGTGCGCCAGGGCGCGACGGACCAGAGCAACGGCTTCATCCACATCAAAGGGTTTTGGCAGGTATTCAAAGGCACCGCCCTGATAGGAGGCGACTGCGCTGTCCAGATCCGAGTGCGCCGTCATGATGATGACCGGCAGGTTCGGGTATTGCTCGCGCGCCGCAGCCAGCAGGTCGAGACCGCTGCTGCCGGGCATGCGGATATCACTGATCAGCACATCTGGGCATTGCCGCTGCAACCGACTGAGCGCGGTGTCGGCATTATCGAAGCTGACCGGCTCCATGCCTTCCTGCTGCAGGGCCTTTTCCAGTACCCAGCGAATTGAACGGTCATCATCAACAATCCAGACATTATCAGCACGGCTCATGACGGGGTTTCTCCAGAAGTGGGTTCCAGCGGCAGGAACAGGGTAAATACGGTGCGCCCGGGTTGGCTGTCACACTCAATCAGGCCCTGATGCTGGGTAACGATATTTTGTGTAATGGCCAGACCCAGGCCGGTGCCATCGGCACGACCACTGACCATGGGGTAGAAAATACTCTCGACAATATCGCGACTGATGCCTGGACCGTTGTCGATAATCTGTAACTTGCAGACCAGCCGGTGACGCACCTGACCTATGGTGAACTGGCGCAGGGTGCGGGTACGCAGGGTAATCAGTCCAGCCTCAAGATCAGCCTTGCTGGCAATTGCCTGCATGGCATTGCGCACAATATTCAGTACCGCCTGAATCAATTGTTCGCGGTCGGCAATCAGCTCGGGAATGCTCGGGTCGTAATCACGCAGCAGGCGCAAGCGCCCATGGGTTTCCGCTTCGATCAGGCTGCACACGCGTTCGGTGATTTCATGGATGTTGATGGCACGCAGGCTGGGTGGTCGGTAGGGCCCGAGCATGCTGTCGACCAGGTTGCGCAGGCGGTCAGCTTCTTCAATGATGACGTCGGTGTAATCGCGCAACTCGGTTTCCGGTAACTCACGGGCCAACAGTTGCGCTGCGCCTCGTATGCCACCGAGCGGGTTCTTGATCTCATGCGCCAAGCCGCGAACCAGCAATTTGGTCACTTCCTGTTTGGACAGCTGGGCCTCTTCTTTGGTGATGCGCTGTAAGCGATCCCGGGGATAGACTTCCATCAATATCCAGTTGGCTTGCTTGCCGGTCAGAGGGGTTACCGAGTAGTCGACCATCAGCTGTTGGCCATTGTTCAGAGTGAGCCTGGCTTCGCGTTTGGTGAATGGATGCGCAGTCTCAATCGCCCGATGCAGTGAAACAATCGCTTGCTGGCTATCGTTGAACAGGCTTTCCAGGGGTTGCTGTTGCACCCGCTGACCGCTCACCGCAAGCAGCATTTCTGCGGCCGGGTTGAGATACTCGACACGCAACTCTTGATCCAGCAGCAATACGGCTGTGGTCAGGTTATCGAGTAATTGGCGGTGAAAAGCGTCTGAAAGCATAGAGGGTATCCATTGGTTGCCCTAGTTAATGCAAAAAGCGAACCAGCTTCTTATTGGTGCACAGATTTCCCGCTGATGGCTTGGCGCAGGGGTCAGGGCCGCTGAATCAGTGGGCTGGGAGGCAATGTTGTGGATCACGCAGAGGGCGCTCGATGGCAGTGCATGCACTGCTTGCGCGATAGCGACACCGCCAATGCACTAT
>SKFV01000122.1 GCA_007117785.1 Pseudomonas sp. | reverse complement strand
CTTAACTTTAGCGGTGGCTTACTGTAGAATCATCGCGCCGAAAGGGCTGTGTCACAGGCGTTTGCCCGCAATCCATGTTTATCTGACTTCACCGATTAGCCGGGTTGCCCTGCACGCATCGGGCTGCGTCTGAACCACCCTTGAACCCGGTTTCCAGGTCCATGTGAATGACCGTCCGCCACAAGCGGATTTGACTGATGAGGGTAATTATTGTGCTTGAAGCCTATCGCAAACACGTAGAAGAGCGCGCCGCTGAAGGTGTGCCGCCGCAGCCCCTGAATGCCGAACAGACAGCTGGTCTGATCGAGCTGCTGAAAAACCCGCCGGCCGGCGAAGAAGAGTTCCTGCTCGACCTGCTGGTCAACCGCGTTCCGCCGGGTGTTGACGAGGCTGCCTACGTCAAGGCCGGCTTCCTCTCCGCCATCGCCAAGGGTGAGGCCACCTCCCCGCTGCTAGACAAGCAGCGTGCAGTTGAACTGCTGGGCACTATGCAGGGCGGCTACAACATTGCCACCATGGTTGAGCTGCTGGATAACGAAGAGCTGGCAGCTGCTGCGGCCAAAGAGCTCAAGCACACCCTGCTGATGTTCGATGCTTTCCATGATGTCGCTGATCGCGCCAAGAAAGGTAACAGCCAGGCCAAGGCCGTACTGGAATCCTGGGCTGCGGCTGAATGGTTCATCAACAAGCCGGAAGTACCTGCCAAGCTGAGCCTGGCGGTATTCAAGGTACCGGGCGAAACCAACACTGACGACCTGTCTCCCGCTCCGGATGCCTGGTCACGCCCTGACATCCCGCTCCACGCCCGCGCCATGCTGAAAATGGAACGCGAGGGTATCAAGCCGGAGGAGCCGGGCGTTGTTGGCCCGCTCAAGCAAATTGAAGAAGTCAAAGCCAAAGGCTTCCCGGTTGCCTATGTTGGCGATGTGGTCGGTACCGGCTCTTCGCGCAAGTCTGCGACCAACTCCGTGCTGTGGTTCTTTGGTGACGACATCCCTAACGTGCCGAACAAGCGCGCTGGCGGTTTCTGCTTCGGTAACAAGATTGCCCCTATCTTCTACAACACCATGGAAGATGCTGGCGCCCTGCCAATTGAATTTGATGTCAACGAGCTGAACACTGGCGACGTGATCGACGTTTACGTCTACGAAGGTAAAGTCTGCAAGCACGGTACTGATGAGGTCATCACGACCTTTGAGCTGAAAACCCAGGTGCTGCTCGACGAAGTCCGTGCCGGTGGCCGTATTCCACTGATCATCGGCCGCGGTCTGACTGACAAGGCCCGCACCGAACTGGGTCTGGAGCCCACTGATCTGTTCCGCAAGCCGGAAGTACCCGCTGCCAGCAACAAGGGCTTTACTCTGGCGCAGAAGATGGTCGGCAAGGCCTGTGGTGTTGAGGGCGTTCGCCCCGGCACCTATTGCGAACCGAAAATGACCACCGTTGGCTCCCAGGACACCACTGGCCCGATGACCCGTGACGAGCTGAAAGACCTGGCTTGCCTGGGCTTCTC
Organism: Pseudomonas sp.; assembly: GCA_007117785.1. Lineage (GTDB taxonomy): Bacteria > Pseudomonadota > Gammaproteobacteria > Pseudomonadales > Pseudomonadaceae > Halopseudomonas. Next base: position 1,382 of record SKFV01000122.1, on the reverse strand, counting down.
GGCTGACCTGGTGATGCAGTCCTTCTGTCACACTGCGGCTTATCCCAAGCCGATTGACGTGACCACGCACCACACGCTGCCTGATTTTATCCATAACCGTGGCGGCGTTGCCCTGCGCCCGGGTGACGGCATTATTCACAGCTGGCTGAACCGCATGCTGCTGCCTGATACCGTCGGCACCGGTGGTGATTCTCACACCCGCTTCCCGATGGGCATCTCCTTCCCCGCCGGTTCGGGCCTGGTCGCTTTTGCCGCAGCCACTGGTGTTATGCCGCTGGATATGCCGGAATCGGTACTGGTGCGCTTCAAGGGTGAAATGCAGCCTGGTATCACTCTGCGTGACCTGGTGCATGCCATCCCCTACTACGCGATCCAGGAAGGTCACCTGACCGTCGAGAAGAAAGGCAAGAAGAACCTGTTCTCTGGCCGTATCCTCGAAATCGAAGGTCTGGATCACCTGACTGCCGAGCAGGCGTTCGAGCTCTCTGATGCCTCTGCCGAGCGTTCAGCTGCCGGCTGTACCATCAAGCTGAGCGAAGAGTCAGTTGCCGAGTACCTGAAATCCAACATCGTCCTGCTGCGCTGGATGATTGCCAATGGTTATCAGGATGCCCGCACCCTTGAGCGTCGCGCCCAGGCCATGGAAGCCTGGCTGGCTGATCCGAAACTGATGCAGGCTGATGCCGACGCTGAGTACGCCGCTGTGATCGAAATCGATCTGGCCGACGTCAAAGAGCCGGTTCTGTGTGCACCGAACGATCCGGATGATGCCCGCCTGCTGTCTGACGTTGCTGGTCGCAAGATCGATGAAGTCTTTATCGGTTCCTGCATGACCAACATCGGTCACTTCCGCGCTGCCGGCAAGCTACTGGAGAAAAACAAGGGTGCTCTGCCGACCCGTCTGTGGCTGGCTCCGCCAACCAAGATGGATCAGTTCCAGCTGACCGAAGAAGGCTACTACGGCATCTACGGCAAGGCTGGCGCGCGCATGGAAATGCCCGGCTGCTCGTTGTGCATGGGTAACCAGGCTCGCGTGGCGGCGAAGTCTACCGTGGTCTCTACCTCCACGCGTAACTTCCCCAACCGTCTGGGCGATGGCGCTGACGTCTTCCTGGCTTCTGCCGAGCTGGCATCGGTTGCATCCATCCTCGGCCGCCTGCCGAGCGTTGAGGAATACATGAGCTACGCTGCTGACATCAACAGCATGTCCAGCGAGATTTACCGCTACATGAACTTCAACGAGATCGAGTCTTACCAGAAAGCTGCAGCGTCCATTCCGGTCACTGAAGTCTGATAACGGCTTGAGCTGAAAAAACCGTCAACGGGGCAACCCGTTGGCGGTTTTTTTATGTAGGATGCAAAGACAATCCTATAATTCAATT
>SKFV01000191.1 GCA_007117785.1 Pseudomonas sp. | reverse complement strand
TCGACCATGCGGTGCTGCAGTACCTGGAATTTACCGATCGGCACGCCGAACTGCTTGCGCGTTTTCAGATAATCCAGGGTCATGTCACAGGCAACACGCATGGCGCCAACCGCTTCGGCACAGAGGGCGGCGATACCGCGGCCAGCCTGATAAGCGATAGCATCATAAGCATTGCCAGCGCTACCCAGCAGTTCACCCGAAGCATTTTCCAGGAACAGTTCACAGCCCTTGCGACCATCAACCGTAGAATAGGCGCGACGGCTGACACCTTCAGCGTTGGGATCGACAATAAACAGGCTGATGCCTTGCTGGTCACGCACATCACCAGCGGTGCGTGCAGAGACCAGGATCTTGCCTGCGGTATGGCCACCGATAACAACACCTTTACGACCATTCAGGGTCCACTTGTCACCGGACTGTTTGGCAGTGGTCTGAACCTCGTGCAGGTTGTAATGGCTGTGCAGTTCATCCAGGGCGACGGCAGCTTGCAGTTCGCCGCTGGCGATCTGACCCAGCAGTTCGTCTTTCTGGGCATCACTGCCCAGTTGAGTGATCAGACCGCCGGCCAGAATCACGGATTCCATGTAGGGCTCCAGGCAGATGCCAGCACCCAACTGTTCCATGATCAGCATGGTTTCCACGCCCTTGCCACCAAATCCGCCCAGTTCTTCCGGGAAGGGAATGGCCGTCAGGCCAAGCTCACCCATCTGTTGCCAGAACTCGGTGCTGTAACCGGCCTCGCTGTCACTGAATTTCATGCGCTTGTCGAAGGTATATACGTCGCGTACCAGTCGCTCCGCAGTTTCCTTCAGCATCTGTTGCTCTTCAGTCAATTTGAAGTCCACGGTCGACCTCCTTACAGTTCAAGAATCATTTTTGAAACGATGTTCTTCTGGATCTCGTTGGATCCGCCGAAGATCGACAGTTTGCGCATGTTGAAATACGAGCCGGCCAGCGACGGGCTGTAATCTTCCAGCAGCACATCGCCGTCGTAACCATATTCCATTTCTTCCGGCAGGAAGGGCAGGGCATAGGGCCCCAGCGCCTTGCGCATCAGGTGGGTAATGGTCTGGCGGATTTCGGTGCCCTGAACCTTGAGGATCGAGCTTTCTGCGCCAGGAACACCGCCCTCGTTAGCTGCAGCAACAATACGCAGGGTGCTCATCTCGGCCGCCATCAGCGACATCTCGATTTCCGCGATCTGGCTGCGGAACAGGGTGTCTTCGATCAGCGGATGACCGTTCTTCAGCTGCTTGCTGGCGATGCGCTTGAGGCTGCTCAAGGCTGCCTTGGAAGCACCAATGCCGGCCAGGCCGGTACGCTCGTGGGTCAGCAGGTACTTGGCACAGGTCCAGCCCTTGTTTTCCTCACCGACCAGGTTCTCAACCGGCACCTTGACGTCATCGAAGAAAACTTCGTTGACTTCGTGCTCACCGTCCAGGGTATGGATCGGACGCATGGTGATGCCGGGGGTGTCCAGGTCGATCAGCAGGAAGGAAATACCACGCTGCTGCTGAGCCTCCGGGTCGGTACGAACCAGACAGAAAATCCAGTTGGCGTGTTGGCCCAGCGTCGTCCAGGTTTTCTGACCATTGACGATATAGTGGTCGCCATCACGAACGGCACGGGTTTTCAGCGAGGCAAGGTCGGAACCGGCGCCTGGCTCGGAATAACCCTGACACCACCAGTCGGTGCCATCGAGAATACGGGGCAGGTACTTTTGCTTTTGATCTTCGGTACCGAACTTGATGATAACTGGAGCCACCATGTTGACGCCGAAAGGCACCAACCGGGGTGCGCCGAAGGCCGCACTTTCTTCATCAAAAATGTGCTTTTCGATCGGGCCCCAGTCAGTACCGCCGAACTCAATCGGCCAGCCGGGTGCGTACCAGCCTTTTTTGGAGATGATTTTCTGCCAACGCTCGTGGTCTTCCTTCGACATGTTCTTGCCCAGTTTGACCTTGGCAGCAATATCCGCAGGCAGCTCCTGCTTGAGAAATTCACGCACTTCATCGCGGAAGGCGATCTGTTCAGGGGTGAAATGGATTTCCATCGGTTTTCCTCGTTTAAATACAGGTAGCGGGTGGCTCATTGTGCAGCGAGCCACCCCGAGTCATCACAGATCAGCGAACTTACGCCCTTCCTTGGCCAGCTTTTCCAGCAGCGGTGCGGGCTTCCACCAGGCACCATGCTGCTCATGGAATTCGCAGATGCGGGCATAGACATGGTCCAGGCCGATACTGTCAGCATAGAACATCGGACCGCCCTGATGCGACGGAAAGCCGTAACCATTGATGTAGATTACGTCTATGTCGCTCGCCCGTTGGGCAATGCCTTCCTCGAGGATCTTGGCGCCCTCGTTGATCAATGCATACATGCAACGCTCAAGAATGTACTCATCCGAGAGTTGCTGACGCTGGGTACCCTGCTCTTTCGAGGCTGTCTCCAGAATGGCGGGCAGTTCAGGGTTTTCCAGCGGCGTGCGCGAACCTTTTTCGTAGACGTAGAAGCCCTTGCCGGTTTTCTGCCCCAGCATACCCGCGTCTGCCATCTTGCCGAGAATGGTTGGCAGTTTGTATTCAGGGCTCAGGGTCTGGCGCTGACGGTTGCGAATCGCCAGGCCGATATCCAGGCCGGACAGATCACGCATGGCGAAGGGACCCATGGCCATGCCGAACTTTTTCAGCACGCCATCAACCTGCGCCGGGGTAGCGCCTTCTTCCAGCAGGAATTCGGACTCGCGGCCGTATTGGAACACCATACGGTTACCAACGAAACCATCACAGACGCCCACCGGAACTGCGACCTTCTTCAGTTTCTTGCCTATGGCCATAGCAGTAGCCAGTACCTCGTTGCTGGTTTTGGCGCCTCGTACCACTTCCAGCAGGCGCATTACGTTGGCCGGGCTGAAGAAGTGCAAACCTACCACGTCTTCGGGACGCTTGGTGAAGTTGGCAATCTCGTCCAGATCCAGCGAGCTGGTATTGGACGAGAGAATCGCGCCGGGCTTGCAGTTGGCATCCAGAGCTTCGAAGACTTTCTGCTTGACGCCCATGTCTTCAAACACGGCTTCCACGACCAGGTCGACATCGGACAGGTCGGCATAATCGGTAATACCGCTGATCAGTGCCATACGCTTTTCCAACGCAACTTCACTCAGGCTGCCACGTTTGACGCTCATGCCGTAGGTATCGCGGGCACGTTCAATGGCCTTGTCGCGGGCTTCGTCACTGATTTCCAGAATTTTTACCGGAATACCGGCATTGGCAAAGCACATGGCAATACCGACACCCATGGTGCCGCCACCGATGACACCGGCGGACTTGATCTCGCGAACCGGGGTATCTTTCGGCAGATCATCGACCTTAGAGGCCAGGCGCTCGGTAAAGAAGGCATGCACCAGTGCCGCACGTTGCGGTGATACCAGGCATTCGCCGAACAGCTCGCGCTCACGCTTGAGGCCATCTTCCAACGGCAGGGTAAAGGAGGCTTCAACGGCGGATACGCAGCGCTGGGGTGAAAACAGGCCAGGCATCTTCTTGTCGATCTCGGCGCGCTTGGCAGTAACCAGGGCGGCGTTGTCCACGCCTTCCAGCTTGTCGGTGCGCTCACCGGTACGGCGGGCACCCTTGCCATCAGCAATCAGTTGCTCTGCAAAGGCCTTGCCGGCGGCCAGCAGATCACCCTCGAACAAGTCGTCGACCACGCCCAGTTCGTTGGCCTCCACCGCGCTGATCGGTGCGCCGCTGACAATCATGTCGAGGGCTTTGCCTACGCCAACGACACGGGGCAGGCGTTGGGTACCACCGGCACCCGGTAGAAGACCGAGTTTAACTTCCGGTAGGCCGACCTTGGCGTCTTTGCGCGCAATGCGGTAATGGCAGCTCAGGGCAACTTCCAGACCACCACCCAAGGCGGTACCGTGAATCACGGCGATACTCGGCTTGTTGCCGGCTTCAATGTCGTTGACCACTTCAGGCAGGCCCGGGCTCTTCGGCGGCTTGCCGAATTCCTTGATATCGGCACCAGCAATAAAGGTATTGCCTTCGCAGACCAGCACAATAGCCTTGACCTCGGCATCCGCCTCGGCAGCCTTGAAGCTGTTCTGCAGGCCTTCGCGTACGGCAATGCCCAGCGCATTGACTGGAGGATTGTTGACCCGGATAACGGCGATGGGGCCCCGACGTTCCAGCGTGACCACGTCCGACATGTTTAACCTCCCTTGGGTAAATCAATGTAATTCCACTATGCGAAATAATGAAATCATATTCCGCTAGGCAAAATACAAAAAATAAAGCCGCTTGTCGATGCCTGCTGTGTGGAGAATGGGGATTTATCAGTAAAGATGATGTGTCAGCAGCCTGCCAACCGGGCCGATAGCCGGTTCAAGGCCGGCTATCAGACAATGCTGAATACCGTCCCTTTTTGCGCTCTGGGCTGTGTGTAAGTACGTAGCTGTGGCGCAGAAAACCTGGCTTGTGGTCAAACGCCGAGGCGTTCGATATCGCGGGCGAGCATGGCCAACTGGTGAGCCAGCTGGTTTTTCACTTTTTCTTCGGAGACCAGATACGAGGGTGCGCCGCAGGTCAGGGCCATGATGGTGCCGTCCTGCAGGTACAGAGGTACCCCCGCAGCATTCACATTGCGGTCCCAGTTGCCCAGTGACAGGCAAAAGCCATGCTGACGGAAGTCTTCGAAGCAGTCATCCAGCTGCGCCTGCCATTCCGGCCATTGCTCGGGGTTGCGTGCCTCGATCGCGGCCAGCACGTGGGCGCGCTCTTCATCTTTCATTGCTGCCAGATAGGCGCGACCGGCAGCCGTGGTAGCCAGCGGCAAACGCACACCGACATCCATCCGCAGCGAGGTGGTCTCGGCAGGACGGCAGTTTTCCACGTAGATCATCGACAGGCGATCGCGGCAGGTCAGGCCGACCGAGGTATTGGTCGAGCGTGCAAACTCGTCCATATAGGGTTTGGCCAGCTGGCGCACGCGCAAGTTGGAGACATAGGCATAACCCAGCGCGAGAACACCGGAATCCAGCTGGTATTTTTCCAGCTGCGGCGAGTAGCTGAGATAGCCCAGCTTGGTCAGGGTGTAGGTCATGCGTGAGACAGTAGGCTTGGGCAGGCCGGTGATGCGGGCGATATCCTGATTGCCCATGACCACGGAACCCTGGCTGAAGGCGCGCAGCACATCGAGGCCGCGCGACAGCGCTTCGACAAATTTCCTGTCCTTGGGCGTGGCGGGCGTAGCTGGGCTGGTTTCCAGGTCGTCGTTCATACGGTCTGCTTGCTGTCTGGCCGGGCCGGCGCTGCGGTCTCCGGGAGTCTATTATTACGGACGTGTCCGAGTCTCATTTCGACTTTAGTGGCGCTGATCGTCTCAATCATTGCACAGTCAATAGGGATAGAATAGCATCTTTTTGGTATTTTATTCCGCTCTGCAAAACAATAGTCCGTTAAGAGGTTTTCTATGACGTCACCCGGTCAGTACCAGGTCAGCTCGCAATTGGCTGAGCTCGGGCACCGCAGCATTTACGACATTCTTGCCCAGGCGCGGCAGGATTATGGCAACAAACCGGCGTTCTCTTGCGGTACGGATACCCTGAGCTTTATCGATCTGGATGATCGCGCTGACCAATTGGCGCGCTATCTGCGCCATGGGCTTGGTCTGCAACCGGGTGACCGCTTGGCGATCCTGCTGCCTAACCTGCTGCAATATACCATCGGAATCTTTGCTGCGCTCAAGGCCGGGCTGGTGATCGTCAACACCAACCCGCAATACACCGCCAGCGAAGCCCGCCACCAGTTCAGCGATTCCGGTGCCAGGGCGGTGTTGGCGCTGGATAAGCTGGTTCCTCTGGTACGCAGCGTACAGGCGGATACTGCTATCACACACCTTATCGTGACCAGCATGGATGATCTGCAGAACCCGGAGTTGTCCGCCAGTGCCGCCGATGAAACCCGCTTTATGCATGCCCTGCAAGCCGGTGCCGAGCTACCTTCAGTCAGCCCCGAGCGTGAACCCGATGATCTGGCCCTGCTGCAATACACCGGCGGTACCACCGGGGTGTCCAAGGGCGCGATGCTGACCCACCGCAATATCCTCTGCAATGTGTTGCAAGCGGTCAGTATCCTCAAACCCGGTGAGGTGGATTACGGCAATGAAGTGCGCGTCTCGCCGTTGCCGCTTTACCATATCTTCGCCTTTACCGCGAACTGCATTGCTTCGGTATTTACCGGCTTTCACAGCGTGCTGATCAGCAATCCGCGTGACCTGGACAGCATGATGGCTGACCTCAAGCGGCATCCCTTTACCCTGCTGACCGGCATCAACTCCCTGTTCGTGTCCCTGATGGCGCATCCCGAGTTCGACAGCCTCGATTTCAGCCGGCTGAAGTGGGTCAATTCGGGCGGTGCACCCTTGAATACGGAAATTGCCAAGCGCTGGTTTGCCCGCACTGGCAGTGTGATCCGTGAAGGCTATGGCCTGACCGAAACCTCGCCGGTGGTGGTGGCCTCGACCGCCAATACCCCTTACCGCGAGGGCTACATCGGCAAGGCGGTGATCGATACCTGGCTGCAGACCGTGGACGACGACGGCAATCCGACTGCCCGCGGTGAGCCGGGTGAGCTGCTGATCAAGGGCCCACAGGTGATGCAGGGCTACTGGCAGCGCGAGGACGAAACCGCCAAAACCTTCAGTACTGATGGCTGGCTGAAAACCGGTGATGTCGGGGTGATTGACGAGGAGGGCTTCCTCAAGCTGGTCGATCGCAAGAAAGACATGATTCTGGTATCCGGCTTCAACGTCTATCCGAATGATATCGAGGATGCGGTCATGCGCCATCCGGGCATCCGCGAGTGTGTGGCCGTGGGCATTCCTGATGAGCGCACCGGCGAAGCCATCAAGCTCTATGTCAGCCTGCATGATGCCGAACTGGACAGCGCCAGCATTATTGCCCACTGCCGCGAGCACCTGACCGGCTACAAGATTCCCCGCCAGGTCGAGATCCGCGATGAACTGCCAAAGTCGACGGTTGGCAAATTGCTGCGCCGGGTACTGCGCGATGAAGCGCGTGCGCAAGCAGGTGCGGCATGAGTCAGCGTCTGCAGTTCAATCTGACGGATGGCCTGGCCGAGATCGTGCTGGACGACGGCAAGGTCAATGCACTCTCCGAAGCCATGTTGGACGAGTTGCTCGCGGCCATGACGGAGGCTGCCGCAGCCGATGCCGCTTTGCTGATCAGTGGCCGCCCGGGGTGTTTCAGTGCCGGCTATGATCGCAAGCTAATTGCCGCCGGCGGTCCTGCCTGTGACGCCATGCGTGCCGCCGGCGACCGCCTGACCCTGGCCCTGCTGGATTATCCGGCACCGCTGGTGATTGCCGCCAGCGGCCATGCCATGGCCAAGGCTGCCTTTATGCTCCTGCTGGCCGACTACCGTGTCGGCACCACCGGGGACTGGCAGGTCGCCCTCAACGAAGTGGCGATTGGCATGACCATGCCCCAGGCCGCCATGGCGATTGCCCGCGACAGGGTTGCGCCGCAGTGGTTATCTCGCTGCGCTCTGCAGGCACAAAGCCTGAATCCGGATCAGTCGGTGCAGGCCGGCTTTTTCGATGAGCTGCATGCCAGCGAGCATGTGCTATTGGAAGCGCGCACCCATCTACAACGGCTCGCTGCCTTGCCGCGCAGTGCTTACCGCGAGACCAGAATATTGCAGAATGCGACCTTGCGTGCTGCGGTATTGCCCTGGTTGCATGCTTGATCCAACCGGGCCACTCATCGGGTGGCCCGGTTGGGGTTATTCCTTGAAGTAAGCCACCTGGGTGCTGGTCAGCAGCAGGGTGCCATCGCTTGCCCACAGGTGGGCATTCTGGTCGGCGTAGTTGTGGTGGTAGCGGCTGGCGGTTGCCTGGCCGAGCAGAAAATCAGTACCGGCGCGCTGCAGATCATCCTGTGTAGCATGAAAATAATGCGTCATTGATACAGTGCCCGCCGGAGTGAACGCCTGGCGACGGCTGAAAATGCGTGGCGCAAAAATATCGCCAATCGCTGTCAGTGCAGCATAGTCCAGCGGCCGGGGTGGCACGTCGCGCACCCAGAGCAGGCTATCATTGGTTTCTTCACCGCCCGGTTTGAATCCACCGCTGATATAGCGCATATCGTAATGCTTGAACCAGGCGCGCTCATGTCGTTCCATGCGTGGAAATTCGCTGACGGCAGCCACCTCTGGGCAGGCAGTTACCTGCTCGGACCAGGTTTCCCGGCGGTTGGCAAAGAAGGCGGTGGCGCTGGTCATTACCTCGCCATTCTGGCGCAGCAAGAGAAGCCAGTGCTGGGTCGAACGGTTGGTGCGCAGCGGGGTGGCTTCAATAATGAAATCACCGAGGGCAACCGGGCCGGCAAAGTTGACGGTCAGCGATACCGGATCACCGAGGCGCTTTGGATGCTGCAGGGCCGCATTCAGCAGGGTGGCAGCGGTCATGCCGCCGAAAGGGCCGACCATATTCAGGTAGGTTTCGTCACAATGGCCAGTGAATTGATTGGCCGCCGTCATCTGCAGGCGAATGGCCTGATCCAGGGCATGGGTCGTTGGGGTAGTCATCGGGGATTCCGAACTGCGTTGACAGGCAAGGTGGCACGGCAGATGCCGTGCCACCCGGAGGGAGGGGTAAACTCAGCCGCGCTTGTAGGTACCTACCAAGCGGTTCATCGCCAGTGCATGTGGCTCGATCTTGGCCAGCAATTCCCACAGGGTCAGGCCCGGTGGCAGCTGCAGGTCTTCATCCAGCGCGATCACCCAGAAATAGTATTGGTGCATACCGTGGCCTTCAGGCGGCATCGGGCCGTTGTAGCCGGTATTGCCAAAGTCATTCTTGCCACGCACAAAGTCCTGGCAGCCTTCGCTGAGGGCATTGACTGATCCAGGGATGTTGTACAGCGTCCAGTGCACAAAACCGTAGGTGCCACGGGGTGAGATCAGCGGGGCATCCGGGTCGTGGCAGATAATGGCGTAACCCTTGGTCTCCGCCGGTGCGTTGGCCCAGCTCAATTGTGGTGAAACATCAACGCCTTCACCGGTATGCCGTTTGGGAATGGGGCTATCGGGATTGAAGTTGCTGCTGCTCAACGTCAGTTCATTGGAAAAAGCAAAACCCATAATCGTCTCCTTAAAAGTGGATAACGCGATTGGAAAGTGTCTTTAGCCTAGACCCTTGCGGGTGGTCACGGCAACCGGAGAGCCCTAGACAGTAGGTCAGCGGATCAAGGCGCTGAGCAGCCAGAGGCCAAGCAGAATCCAGATCACCCCGGCAACAAACCGCTTGCGGATCATGCGCTGCACACCGAGATAGATCAGGAACAGGCCGAGGATGACGGCGGCAAAGGTGAGAATGCCACTGTCCACGCCAAGCGCGCGAGAAAAGCCGTTGATAAAGGCGGTGCTGGCGCCGGTAATGATGTCGAACAACCACATCAGGCTGTCGAGAATGACCCGGATTATCGTGCCCAGAGCGGCGCCCAGCCATTCAAACGGGTTGGAGGTGGTTGACATCTTTTGAATAGCCTCTGTGCTGGATACAGCCGCCTACTCTATCAGAAAGCCTGAGCCGCAGCGGCAAGCTGATGCTTGCCGCCACTCACTGCGTTTAATCGAGGCGCTCGACAACCATAGCAACACCTTGACCCAGACCGATGCACAGGCTGACCAGTGCATAGCGCTTGCCGGTCCGTTCCAGCTGGCGCAGGGCGGTCAGTGTCAGGCGTGCGCCCGAAGCCCCCAGTGGGTGACCAACGGCAATGGCCCCACCGTTCGGATTCAGGCGTGGATCGTCAAAGGCGATGTCGAGCTGCTTGCAGCAACCCAGTACCTGGGCGGCAAAGGCTTCGTTGATTTCGATCACGTCCATATCAGCCAGGCTCAGGCCGGCACGGCTGAGCGCTTTTTTGCAGGCTTCAACCGGACCCAGGCCCATCACGCGCGGCGCAACGCCGGACACGGCGCCACTGATAATGCGTGCACGGGGCTTGATGGCGTATTTCTGTCCGATGGCCTCATCGCCGATGATCAAGGCGGCAGCGCCATCATTCACACCGGAGGCGTTGCCTGCGGTCACTACACCACCTTCAAACAAGGGGCGCAGGCCGGACAGGGCTTCGAGGTTGCTCTGCGGACGCGGGTGCTCATCCTGATCAACCAGTTTGGCAGGCTTTTTGCGGCCCTGGCTGACTTCGATTGGCAGGATTTCATCGGTAAAGAAGCCTTCGCTGCGCGCCTTTTCATACAGGGCCTGGCTGCGAGCGGCATAGGTGTCCGCTTCTTCACGGCTGATACCCAGCTCGGCGGCCACGTTGTCCGCGGTTTGCGGCATGGTGTCGTCGCCAAAGGCCTTTTCCACCTTGGGGTTGGGGAAGCGCGCCCCGATGGTGCTGTCGAAGGCACGGAAGTCGCGCGAATAGGGGCTTTCGCTCTTGGCAATCACGAAGGGTGCGCGGCTCATGCTTTCGGCACCGCCGGCAACAAAGAGCGCGCCTTCGCCACTCTTGATTGCCCGTGAGGCATCCAGAATCGCGGCCAGGCCGGAACCGCACAGGCGGTTGACGGTGACCCCGGCGACTTCCGGCGGCAGGCCGGCCAGCAAGCCGGCGTGGCGGGCAATGTTGCGCGCATCTTCGCCAGCCTGGTTGGTATTGCCGATGACCACGTCTTCGTACTCTTCGCCGGCAAAGGGGTTGCGCGCTACCAGAGCACGCATGACTTCAGCGAGCAGGTCATCCGGGCGCACGCTGGCGAGAGCACCGGCGTGGCGGCCAATCGGGGAACGCAAACCATCATAAATATAGGCAGTC
>SKFV01000344.1 GCA_007117785.1 Pseudomonas sp. | reverse complement strand
GTTCCCCGGTATGAAAGTACTCGGTTGCTACCAGTTCCGCCTGACCCGTAATGCCGACCTGATCGTCGACCCCGATGAAGTCGATGACCTGGCGCGCGCCCTGCGTGGCGAGCTGTTGTCCCGTCGTTATGGTGACGCCGTGCGCCTGGAAGTGGCGGATAACTGCCCGAAGCCGTTAACCGATTTCCTGTTGCGTCAATTCGGCCTCAATGAGAGCGAGCTGTATGAAGTCAAAGGCCCGGTCAACCTGACCCGGCTGTTCTCGATTACCGGCCTGGATAACCACGAAGAGCTGCAATTCCCCAGCTTCAGCCCCGGCATTCCGAAAATGCTGATGAATGCCGACAATTTGTTCCAGGCCATCAGCAAACAGGACATTCTGCTGCTGCACCCCTACGAATCCTTCAGCCCGGTGACCGACCTTTTGCGCCAGGCTGCCCAGGACCCGAATGTGCTGGCGATCAAGCAGACGCTGTACCGTACCGGTGCCAATTCGGAAATCGTCAATGCCCTGGTCGACGCCGCGCGCAACGGCAAAGAGGTCACCGTGGTGATCGAGTTACGCGCGCGCTTTGATGAAGAGTCCAACCTGCAGCTGGCCAGCCGCCTGCAACAGGCCGGTGCGGTAGTCATCTACGGCGTGGTCGGCTTCAAGACCCACGCCAAGATGGTACTGGTGCTGCGCCGTGAAGACCGCGCGCTGAAGCGCTATGTGCACCTGGGCACAGGCAACTACCATGCCGGCAACGCGCGCCTGTATACCGACTACAGCCTGCTCAGCTCCGACCTGGCGCTGACCGAAGACGTGCACAAGCTGTTCAATCAACTGATCGGCATGGGCAAGACCCAGCGGATGAAAAAGCTGCTGCAAGCGCCTTTCACCCTGAAAAAGCGCCTGCTCGAGCTGATCAACCGGGAAACCCTGAACGCCCAGGCGGGCAAGCCTGCACACATCATTGCCAAAGCCAATGCGCTGACCGATGCCAAGGTGATCAAGGCGCTGTACAAGGCCTCACAGGCCGGAGTAAAGGTCGAATTGATCATTCGCGGCATGTGCTGCCTGCGTCCCGGGGTACCTGGCGTTTCGCACAACATCACGGTTCGCTCGATCATTGGTCGCTTCCTCGAGCACAGCCGGGTCTATTACTTTCTCAATGACGGCCAGGAACAGGTGTGGATGTCGAGCGCCGACATGATGGAACGCAACCTGGATAACCGGGTAGAAAGCTGCTTCCCGCTGGAAGGCAAACGCCTGATTACCCGCGCCCGTCAGGAGCTACAGGTATTTATCAGCGACAATACCCACAGCTGGGTGTTGCAAGCGGATGGCAGCTATCTTCGCAGCAGCCCGAGCGGCAACCAGAACCCGCGCAGTGCACAGGATACGCTGCTCGACAAGTTGGCCAGCTCGCCTCAACGCACGGTAAGGGTGTAACCGACCCGCTCCCAATAGGCCGCTTCCTGCTGGAAGTCGGCCTGGGTAAGCGGGTTGTCATCCAGCCAGCCGGCAGGAAATTCCAGCACCAGGCTATCATCACTCGCCCCCGCCTTGAGCCTGGGCATGCTTTGATAGCCGCGAATATGGTGATACAGAATGGCCAGTCGCAACAACATGCATAGCCGCAGGATCCACTGACCGTCATCACTGAATTCTGCCAGCCGGTTACGGTTCGGCAGGTTGCGTCTGTGGCCCCAGACCAGCAGTGCCAGCACCTGTTGCTCCTGACGGGAAAAACCCGGCAGATCGGCATGTTCGATCAGATAGGCACCGTGTTTGTGGTACTGGCTATGCGCAATATCCAGACCCACCTCATGTACCCGGGCCGCCCAGCGCAGCATATCCACTTGCTTGTCTTCAAAAGGTCCCCAGGCATCGCTCACCTTGCCCAGCAAGCTCATCGCCTTGGTTTCCACCCGCTCGGCCTGCTCACGATCAACGTGATAACGCTCCATGAGGGCAGCCAGCGTGCGTTCACGTACATCTTCGTGGCGCTGGCGACCCAGCAGGTCGTAGAGCACGCCTTCGCGTAGCGCACCGTCGGAGTGCCCCATGCTCTCGATGCCCAGGGCATCGAAAACGGCCTCCAGAATCGCCAGACCAGAGGGCAGGATAGGCCGGCGCTCCTCTTTCAGCCCCTCGAACTCCAACTGGTCGATATGACTGCACTTGAGCACCTTGCGCTTGAGCCACTGCAATCCCTCACGGGTGACCTCGCCCTGGCCCTTACCCGCCGATTGCAAGCACAGGCCCAGCGTGCGGATGGTGCCCGAGGCACCGACGGCCTCCTGCCAGCCCAACCGGTTGATCGCCTGATCAATGTTCATCAGCTCCAGTCGCGCTGCGGTATAGGCGCGGCCGTAGGCTGAAGCGGAAATAGTGCCATCGGCAAAATAGTCCTGGGCAAAAGAGACACAGCCCATACCCAGGCTCTCGCGCAGCAGCGATTCAAAGCGCTCACCGACAATAAACTCGGTACTGCCACCACCGATATCCACCACCAGACGTTTGCCGGCATCATCGGCCAGCGTATGCGCCACCCCCAGATAGATCAGTCGCGCCTCTTCTCGTCCGGAGATCACTTCGACCCGATGCCCGAGCAATTGCTGGGCCTGGCGCATGAAGCTGGCGCGATTGCGCGCCTCGCGCAAGGCATTGGTACCGACTACCCGCACCGACCCCCGAGGCAAGCCGCTGATCAGCTGGGCAAACCGGCGCAAAAAGTCCAGTCCGCGCTGCATCGCCTCGTCACTCAGGATGCCGTCCGCATCCAGACCGGCGGCCAGTTGCACCTTTTCACCAAGGCGCTCAAGCAAGCGGATTTCACCCTGTTCAACCCGTGCCAACACCATGTGAAAACTGTTTGAACCCAAATCTATCGCAGCAATCAAGGGGTGATCTTGCGTGGTTTTCTGCGTCATTTTCCCGGCCTTTGCCAACTGTGCCCCGATTCTAACACTGTGTATTGACCGGTTGACCAGCCGCCTTCCGTCAATGCCCGCTGCGGTGCTATGATGCCTGCAAAGTAGACGTTTATCTTTGGAGAACATAATGAGCGATTTGATCGTGCACGTCAGTGACAGCAGCTTCGAAACCGAAGTGCTCAAGTCCGACACCCCCGTCCTGGTCGACTATTGGGCTGAATGGTGTGGCCCCTGCAAGATGATCGCCCCGGTGCTGGACGAGATTGCCAAGGATTACGACGGCAAGCTGAAAATCTGCAAGCTGAACATCGACGACAATCAGGATACGCCGCCCAAGTATGGCGTGCGTGGCATCCCCACCCTGATGCTGTTCAAGGACGGCAACGTCGAAGCAACCAAGGTCGGCGCCTTGTCCAAATCGCAACTTGCGGCCTTCCTCGACAGCAATATCTGAACCGTTCAACCGCCCTGATGCACGTAATTTCCGGCCCGGAGCCAATCCGGGCTGGACGTGACCCTGAAGCAGTGATAAGTTTATTATCCAATTCACCGCCGTAGCCTACGGCCGTGGCTTCCCTGACTGCATCCAGTACGACCCAACTGCCCCACGCGGCGTATCCCGTGGCGGCCCAAGACCAACCCGTCCTGCCGAAACTACATTCCAGCTAACCTATGAATCTGACCGAACTTAAACAAAAACCCATCCCCGAACTTCTCGACATCACCAATGAAATGGGCCTTGATAATATGGGCCGATCACGCAAACAAGACGTGATCTTTGCGATTTTGAAAAAGCATGCCAAAGGTGGTGAAGACATCTACGGTGATGGGGTTCTGGAAATTCTGCAGGACGGTTTCGGCTTTCTGCGCTCCGCCGACTCCTCCTATCTTGCCGGACCGGATGACATCTATGTCTCCCCCAGCCAGATACGCCGTTTCAACCTGCGGACCGGTGACAGCATTTCCGGCAAGATTCGCCCGCCGAAAGATGGCGAGCGTTACTTTGCTTTGCTAAAAGTTGATTCAATCAACTTCGACAAGCCGGAAAACACCAAGAACAAGATCCTGTTCGAAAACCTGACGCCGCTGTTTCCGGATGATCGCCTGGTCATGGAGGCCGGTAACGGCTCTACCGAAGACCTGACCGCCCGCATCATCGACTTGTGCGCCCCGATCGGCAAAGGCCAACGCGGCTTGCTGGTGGCACCGCCCAAGGCCGGTAAAACGCTGATGCTGCAGAATATCGCCTCGAACATCGCGCGCAATAACCCCGAATGCCATCTGATCGTCCTGCTGATCGACGAGCGTCCGGAAGAAGTGACCGAAATGCAGCGCACCGTGCGTGGCGAAGTGGTTGCCTCAACCTTTGACGAGCCGCCAAGCCGGCACGTCCAGGTCGCCGAAATGGTCATCGAGAAGGCCAAGCGCCTGGTTGAGCACAAGAAAGACGTGATCATCCTGCTCGACTCCATCACCCGTCTGGCCCGCGCCTACAACACCGTGATCCCCAGCTCCGGCAAGGTCCTCACCGGTGGTGTTGACGCCCACGCCCTGGAAAAGCCCAAGCGTTTCTTCGGCGCCGCGCGCAATATCGAGGAAGGCGGCAGCCTGACCATTATCGCCACGGCGCTGGTTGATACCGGCTCGAAGATGGATGAAGTGATCTACGAAGAATTCAAGGGTACCGGCAACATGGAGATCCACCTGGATCGCAAGATCTCCGAGAAGCGCGTATTCCCGGCGATCAACATCAATCGCTCGGGTACCCGCCGCGAAGAGCTGCTGACCAGTGAAGATGAACTGCAGCGCATGTGGATCCTGCGCAAGATCCTGCACTCCATGGACGACATCGCCGCCATTGAATTCCTTCTGGACCGTCTGAAAGACACCAAGACCAACGACGAATTCTTCCAGTCGATGAAGCGCAGCAAAAACTGAGCAGCACACTGTAAGCGGCGAAAAAGCCGGCCCTGAGCTGCAAGCAGATAACTCTGTTTGCAGCTTGTTGCATTTTGCGCCACTTGTTGAAGGACTTTACCGGCATAATGCGCTCCTGATCATTCACACCAGGCTGCGGCTTTGCATGGATTGCTAGCCGCTTGCAGCTTGAAGCTTGAGGCTGAGATGCAATACTCCGATCTACGCGACTTCATCAAAGGCCTGGAACAGCGCGGCGAACTCAAGCGCATCCAGACGCCCGTCTCCCCTGTGCTGGAAATGACCGAGGTCTGTGACCGCACCCTGCGCATGGGCGGGCCGGCATTGCTGTTCGAGAACCCCACTGGCCACAACATGCCCGTGCTCGGCAACCTGTTTGGCACCCCCGAGCGTGTCGCCCTCGGCATGGGCGCCAGCGAAGTCAGCGAACTGCGTGAAATCGGCAAACTGCTCGCCTATCTCAAGGAACCCGATCCGCCCAAGGGGCTGAAAGACGCCTGGTCCAAACTGCCGATCTTCAAGAAAGTCCTGTCCATGGCACCCAAGGTTGTACGCGACGCGCCCTGTCAGGCAGTGATTGAAGAAGGTGATGATGTCGACCTGAGTAAAATCCCGGTGCAGACCTGCTGGCCCGGCGATGCCGGCCCGTTGATTACCTGGGGCCTGGTGGTGACCAAGGGGCCGCACAAGGAACGGCAGAACATGGGCATCTACCGTCAGCAGGTGATCGGCCGCAACAAGGTCATCATGCGCTGGCTCAGCCACCGTGGCGGTGCACTGGACTTCCATGAATGGAAAAAGAAACACCCCGGCCAGCCGTTCCCGATTGCAGTGGCTCTGGGTGCCGACCCGGCGACCATTCTCGGCGCGGTAACGCCAGTACCTGACACCCTGTCCGAATATGCCTTCGCCGGTCTTTTGCGTGGTGAGCGCACCCGCCTGGTCAAGTGCCGGGGCTCTGAACTGCAAGTACCCGCCAGTGCCGAGATCATTCTTGAAGGGGTCATCCACCCGGATGAAATGGCTGACGAAGGTCCCTTTGGTGACCATACCGGCTATTACAACGAAGTGGATCGCTTCCCTGTGTTCACCATCGAGCGCATCACCCGGCGCGAAGACCCTATCTACCACAGCACCTATACCGGTCGCCCACCGGATGAACCGGCAATTCTCGGTGTAGCGCTGAATGAAGTTTTTGTCCCCATCCTGCAAAAGCAGTTTCCGGAAATCACCGATTTCTATCTGCCGCCGGAAGGCTGTTCCTACCGTATGGCCGTCGTTTCCATGAAGAAGCAGTATCCCGGCCACGCCAAGCGCGTCATGCTCGGGGTCTGGAGCTTCCTGCGTCAGTTCATGTACACCAAGTTTGTGATTGTCACCGACGATGATGTCAACGTGCGCGACTGGCAGGATGTGATCTGGGCCATTACCACACGCATGGACCCAAAGCGCGATACCGTACTGATCGACAACACACCGATTGACTATCTCGACTTTGCGTCACCGATTTCCGGCCTTGGCAGCAAGATGGGTCTGGATGCCACCAACAAGTGGCCAGGCGAAACCAACCGGGAGTGGGGCACCGCGATCAAACAGGACGCGGATGTCGTCAGCCGCATCGACAACCTCTGGGCCGAACTGGGAATCGACCGATGAAAGTCACCCTGCAACCCTCCGGGCATGTGATCGAGCTTCAGCCGGGCGAGCGCATTCTGGATGCTGCGCGCCGACTGGGGTTTGATGCCCCGCAGAGCTGCCGCAACGGTAACTGCCATGTCTGTACCGCCAATTTGATCAGTGGCAAGGCGCGCATGACCGACAACGCAATCGTTGACCAGGGAGAACTTTACACCTGCATCGCCGAACCGCTGGAAGACTGTGAACTGCATTGGGAAGGAGTGCTTGCCCCGGATGAACTGCCGGTGCACAGCCTGGCCTGCCAGTTGGACAGTGCCGAGGACCTTGGCGGCGATGTCTGGCGGCTGCGTCTGCGTGCACCTGCAGGCAAACGCATCAACTTCCACCCGGGCCAATATCTGCTGCTGGAGCGCGAGGACGAACAACTCTCGGCCTTCTCGATCGCATCCACGCCTAGCGAAGAGCGCGTGATCGAACTGCATATCCTGACCCGCGAGCAACAGACCCTGGCCATGGTCGAACAAATTCGCCGCGAGCGACTGGCCCGGCTCAAGCTGCCCTTCGGTGATTGCCATCTGGCCCATCTGCCGCCCGGCCCCCTGGTCCTGATTGCCGCCGGTACCGGGCTGGCGCAAATGCAAAGCCTGATCGAGCATTGCCGCCATCTTGGCTTTACGCCGCCAATCCATCTGTACTGGGGCGTGCGCGAAGAGGCGGATTTCTACCAGGCACCCTATTGGGCAGAGTGGGAAAAAATGCCCAACCTGTTCATGCACAAGGTAGTCAGTGATGATCCTGCCTGGACGGGTCGCCAGGGCTTGTTGCCGGCTGCAGTGATCGAGGACCTGGGCGTCGACCTGAGTCCCTACCATGTGATTGCCAGCGGCTCTCCGCCCATGGTCTACGGCACCCTGGATGCGTTGGTTGCTGCCGGCATGCCGGCAGCCAATATGCACGCCGACGTCTTCGCCTACGCGCCGCGCGACTGAGCCTCAGTCGCGCGCAACCCTTATTCCGCCGGCAGAGCCCGCTGCGGCAAAGGCAGAGCCGGCAGATCGCCAGCCATCAGCTCGAAGCCAGCGCGCAACACCTGCTGGCTGGCTGCCACCTCGCCCAACTGATCCAGCAAACGCACCAGCTCGGCGCAGGTCTGGATGTCCTTTTTACTGTGAAAACTGGCTTCCAGATATTCACGCGCCTTACCCCACAGCTGGTTACGCAGCGCCAAACGACCCATCGCCAACAGCAACACCGGATTGTGCGGCTGCGAGTTGAGCCACTTCTCAGCGGTCGCCAGCTGCTTCTGTGGATCAGCACCGGCTACCAGACCGTACAGGTGCATCAAGTGATCACTGTAGTGTTGGCGCAATTCAGCGCGCAGCGCCTCCTCGGCTGTCACATCCAGCCCCGACAAACGCAACTGCACACAGTAGACCGCCAACATGTCCTGATCCTGCCGCAGCGCTTTCGGCAAGCGCTGCCAGCAACTGGTCAGTGGATGCATATCACCCGGCGCCTGGTGCTGCCCGCGCTCACCTGCCTGCTGCAATAACGCCTTGTAGACCTCGCGCTCGAGTTGCTGCAAGTCCTCTGCCGGCAATACCTTCTGCTTGCGCAGCTCCGGCAACAGGGCTTCGAGGCGCTCCCAGTCCTGCAAACGCAGATACAGCCGGCTCATCAGCTTGAGGGCAAATATGTGTTTCGGGTAACGCTTGCGCAAACGCGTCAGAGTAGCCAGCGCCTGCTCGTACTGACCCCGTGCCAGCTGCAATTGGGCCTGGGTCACGGCAATCGCCACTTCGGCTTTCGGCGTGCTGTCATAGGCTTCGCGCAGCAGCTCGTCAGCAGCGGCATAGTCGCCTTGTTCATGGGCTGCGCGCGCCGCTGCCAGATAATTGATCAACGGTTGATCAGCCTCCGGTGCTGCACGATGCAACAACCGCTGGGCGGTTTTCCAGTGACCCTCGGCAAACTCCAGCAGACCGCGAGTGGTTACCTGATGCGCCCGGCGCTGGCGGTTGTGCCGTGACCAGGGATTGATCTTGCGCCCGGAGGCATTCAGCAGGCGCACCAGTGCGCGCAAGAGTGACAACGCCAGCCAGAGGGCCAGCAAGAAAGCCAGACCGACCCAGATACTGGTCTCCAGTGACACATTGCGCCAGGCAATCAGCAGGTAGCCGGGGTCTTCTGCCACCGCCATGCCCAGCAGGGCAGCGACCAGCAGGACCGCCAACACGGCCAGATAGCTTTTACTCATGGCGCCTCCTCAGGCTCGGCGCCATTATCCCGTTCAGTGCGCTGCTTGACATAGGCAGCGAGGGCTTGCTCAAGATCAGCCAACTCAGGTGGCGACAGACTGACCGGCTGTTCGGCCAGAGTCTGCAGCTGGCTTTGCATGGCCTGTACCAGACTGTTATCCAGCTCGAAGAATTGCCGCAGAATACTGTCCGCCTGCTCCAGCGAGGCCTCATATACCGCTTCCTCGCCACGCAAGGCTGCCCACTGCGCCTGCTCCAGCGTCAGTTGCAAGGTGCGACGGATACGTTGCATCTCGGCAGCATCCAGCAGCGGAGTCACCACCTTGCCACGCTGGAAATCGACCCTGACATAGCGCTCAAGCCGCATCAGCACGCGCTCCCAACGCGTGCGTCGCTCCATCCGGTCGGCATACTCTTCTTCCACCGTGACTTCATCCGGATCAAACACCGGTACTGGCAAGGCAACCAGCCGGTTGACCTGTTCCCGCAGCGCGCCCAGGCGGACGTAGATACCGGGGCGATCAATCTCACCCAGCTCGGCCAGTTCGGCCTGATACTGCGCCAGACTTTCGCGCAGACTGAAGACGCCACTGTCCGGCTGTTGCTTGAGGATGTCATCCACGGCATCGAGCAACTGCCTGGCCGTGGCGACATCATCGGCAGCAATCAGTCGCAAGGAAGCAAGGCGCAGCAGATACTGGGCTTCAGCCAACTGCCATTGGTCGTCCTCTTCACCCTGTGCGGCATCCAGACGCTGTCCCAGATTCTGCTGGCTACGCTGCAGATCAGCAGCCAGGCGCTGCAACTGCTCCAGATCACTGCTACGCGCCAGATCCTGCAATTCGCTGCGCAATGATTGCTGCGCACGTTCCTGCTGGCTGGTCAGTTCCTCTATGGCGGATTCCCAGCCTGGCTCGGCGGTCGTTGCCGACTGTTGTTGCCACCACTGCCAGCCGCTCAGCGCCAAAGCCAGCAAGGCGATCAACAAGGCCAGCAAGCCCAGGCCGCGGCCAGCACTCCCTCCCTTGGCTGCTGCCGGGGCAGCCGGCAGCTTGCCGCCTGAACCCGAGCCAGAGCCCGACCCCGAGCCACTTTTCTGTGTTTTTACCGAAACCTTTTCCTGGGCTGGTCCCGGCTTGCTGCCGGTCTTGGTCGCAGCAGCGCTGGTCGGCTCAGTTGTTGGCTGGTCTGCCACGCTGGTGGTTTTGCCAGCATCGGTGGTGGGTTCTGCGTCAGCCGCCGCTGGTGTTGCGGTGGCATCCTTGTTCTTGTCGCTTGATTCCACGCCCGTCCCCTTGTCAGCTCATATGATCGGTGCTGATCGCCGCGATTAACGCCGCATCGTCAGCCCCTGCGCAAACGCGCACATCGGTACAGCCTGCAGCGCGCGCCAATGTGGCCACCCGCTCGCTCGGCACCCAGCAACGCCAACGCGCCTGTTCCGCCCAGCGCTCAGCCGCAGCTTGCTGCCAGAATCGCAGTGCCTGACTGCTGAGCAACAGAATATCAGTCACCCCGGCGGCTTCAGCGGCCGCCAAACCGGACACCAGACCGGTCCCCGGCTGGCGTCGATACAGTTCAAGATAGTCGATCTGACCACCGGCTGCTCTAACCTGATTGGCCAAATGCTCACGACCACCTTCACCACGCCAGATAAGCACGCGCAATCCATCCTGTTGCAACAGCTCGCCCCAGACCGGCAGCGCCAGCAAAGCTTCGCTGTCCTGACCCTGCTGCGGGTACTGCACCGGCAAACCGTAGTCAGCCAAAGGCGCTGCCGTACCGGCACCGACAGCAAACCAGTACTGCCCGGCTGGCGGCTGCGGCCAGTAGGCGTCCAGCCGCTGCAAGCCCAGCCGCGCAGCAGTCGGACTGACCACCATCACCGCGTGATAGCGGTCAAGATCCAGCATCAGACTGCGCTGCTGCGGGGTTTCTTCCAGCGGCTGCAGATCCAGCAGCGGCAAACTCTGGCTGGCAATCCCCCGCGCCTGCAACTGATCAGCCAGCCGCACATTGTCGGCCTGGCTGCGGGTCAGCAACACCCGTCTCACTGGCCGTCGGCCTCCTCATACACCGCATCCAGAATCGCCTTGGCACCCTGGCGCAGCAAG
>SKFV01000230.1 GCA_007117785.1 Pseudomonas sp. | reverse complement strand
CACTGATGCGAAAAAAATCGCGCTGATCGATAAATTCGTCGTCGGTGCTCATGCTGCGTTCCATGACCTTAGGGTGGCTGTAACCGCCTAGATTTCAGTGTAACATGCCTTACTCGACTGGTAGCCAGCAAGCACTGCTTTACGCAGCGTTGGCCCGGCGGTTACGGACTCACCTGTGCTTCTCAAAGGGCTATACATGTTCCGACCCTTGCCGTTCTTCATCGGCTTGCGCTACACGCGGGCCAAACGCCGCAACCACTTTATCTCCTTTATCTCACTGATTTCCATGCTCGGGCTGACGCTGGGCGTGATGGTGATGATTCTGGTGCTCTCGGTAATGAATGGCTTCGACCGTGAGTTGCGTACCCGCATCCTCGGCATGGTGCCGCATGCCACTATTAATGGTTACGACCCGATCGAGAACTGGCAGCAGTTGAGCGAACGGGTACAGGAGCATCCTCGGGTGATTGGCGCTGCGCCTTTCATTCAATTGCAGGGCATGCTGACCCATGACGGCAATGTAGCTCCAGTGCTGGTCAACGGTATTATTCCCGAGGCTGAATCAGAGGTGTCCATTATTGACCAGCATATGCAGGCAGGCAGTCTGGATGCGCTGGAGGATGGTGGTTTCGGTATCGTGATTGGCGAGTTGGTGGCACGGCGCTTTGGCGTCGGTATCGGTGATCGTCTGACCTTTGTACTGCCGGAGGCTTCTGTCACGCCGGCCGGTGTCTTCCCACGCCTCAAGCGCTTTGAGGTACAGGGCATTTTCAAGGTTGGCGCCGAGCTGGATGGCTCGCTAGCGCTGATCCATGCCCATGACGCAGCCAGGTTGACGCGCTGGGTGCCGGGACAGATGCAGGGGCTGCGTATTCAGCTGGATGATCTGTTCCTCGCGCCGCAGGTTTCGTGGGAGCTGACCGGGCAACTACCCGGGGAATACTATGCACAGGACTGGACCCGAACCCATGGCAACCTCTTTGCGGCCATCCGCATGGAGAAAACCATGATCAGTCTGCTCCTGGTGCTGATTGTTGCGGTCGCTGCGTTCAACATCATCTCCACACTGGTGATGGTTGTCACCGACAAGAAAGCGGATATTGCGATTTTGCGCACGCTGGGCGCCTCGCCGTTGAAAATCATGGGCATTTTCATGGTGCAGGGCTCGGTAATCGGCGTTATCGGTACCGTGGCGGGTTGTATCCTCGGTGTGCTGGCAGCCTTGAACGTCTCTGATCTGGTGGCCTTCCTCGAGCGATTGTTCGGCGTACAGTTCCTCAGTTCAGATGTCTACTTCATAAGCTATTTGCCCTCTCAGTTGATCTGGTCCGACGTGGTGACCATTTGTGTGACGGCGCTCGGGTTGAGTTTCCTTGCCACCCTGTACCCAGCCTGGCGGGCGTCTCGCACCGACCCGGCGGAGGCCTTACGTTATGACTGAACCTGTTTTGCAGTGCCGCGCGCTGTGCAAGGACTATGCAATTGGTCCGCAGCAGTTGCGCGTGCTGGATAATGTCAATCTCAGCCTGGTGGCGGGCGAACGGGTAGCCATTGTCGGCACTTCGGGGTCGGGCAAAACCACTTTGCTTAATCTGCTGGGTGGTCTGGATACACCGAGTAGCGGCGAAGTGCACTTGGCTGGCAAGCAGATGTCCGCCTTGCGTGAGGCGGAGCGCGGGCGCTTGCGCAATACCCAGTTGGGCTTTGTCTATCAGTTCCATCATTTGCTGGACGAGTTCAGTGCGCTGGAAAACGTCTGCATGCCGCTCCTGATAGGGCGCACGCCGGTTAGTGAGGCGCGCGATCGTGCTGCTGCCATGTTGGCCAAGGTAGGGCTGGAGCAGCGCATGGCGCATAAGCCGGCAGAGTTGTCTGGCGGCGAACGCCAGCGTGTGGCCATTGCTCGCGCGCTGATTGCCGAGCCGGCCTGTGTGTTACTGGATGAACCGACCGGCAACCTTGATCAGCACACGGCAGCCACTGTGCAGGCCTTGATGCTGGAGTTGAGCACGACCTTGAATACTGCCTTTATGGTGGTAACCCATGATCAGCGTCTGGCGGCAAAAATGGATCGGGTGTTGAGTCTCAATCAGGGCCGACTGGAGACCTTGACGCGCGAGCAACTGGTTGTCTGATGCAGGTCAGCGATGGTGTCTGCGGCGCAACTTGCGTCGATGCCAGCTGCGACTGACCCAGAAGCGCCAATAAAGCATGGTGCCGGCATAGGCGGTCAGGGCCAATACGGTACCCATTAGCAAGGCACCGGTCAGCAGCGGCTGCCAGATATGCTGGATTTCTGCGGAAATCCAGGTAAGTGAGAGCTGCATGGGCATGCTGCGCTCCGGTGTACCCAGCAGCATGGTGCCGACTTTATACTGGAAGAAGAACAAGGCAGGCATGGTCACCGGGTTGGATACCCAGACCAGGGCGACGGATATTGGCAGGTTGGCGCGCAAGGGGATGGCAAAGATCGCCGATACCAGCATCTGCATGGGAATCGGCAGCATGGCATTGAATAGCCCCAGCGACATGCCACGTGCCACACTATGTCGATTGAGATGCCACAAATTGGGGTCGTGGAGCATGGTGCCGAGAAAGCGCAGGGACTTGTGCCCGGTGATTTTCTCGGGTGCGGGCAGATAGCGTTTGATCAAATTGCGCGGCATCGCTGTCCGGTCGACGACAAATGGTTGATGCCCTGATTATGCCCGTTATACGCTGCAGTCTCTAGCCGCTGAGGTAAAATCAGGCAGTCAAGAGCCGCCGTTAACGCGGTTGTTCATTTCATGGTGTGACCAGGAAGGTTGCACCTGACGACAGGATGTCGACAATGCATTTGCCCAGCCATTTACTGGCCATGATCTGTGGCCTGCTCTTGCCACTGCTGCTCAGCCAGCTGTGGTCGCCCTT
>SKFV01000379.1 GCA_007117785.1 Pseudomonas sp. | reverse complement strand
TGGCGCCGGATGAGTTCCGTCTTGACCTGGCCAGCCAGCTGCAGCTAGCGGGGCCCTGGGGTCAGCATTTTCCTGAGCCCGGTTTTCATGGTGAGTTTGAATTGATCCAGCAGCGACTGGTTGGCGAACGTCACCTGAAAATGCTTCTGCGGCTGCCCGGTGAGGATCGCCTTCTGGATGCGATTGCTTTCAATATTGATCTTGATTGCTGGCCGAATGAACGCATCCAGCGTCTGCGGGCGGCCTTCAGTCTGGACGTCAATGAGTTTCGCGGGCGACGTAGCCTGCAATTACTGGTACGTCATCTGTATCCGCTCTGACAGCCTTTGTCAGAATTTGCTGGTATGCTGGCCAAGCGCTACCTTGGCGCAGGTTGGCTGTGTCATGCCGACAGTCTTGCATCACCCAGCTGGGTGATTGAGCTGGATGTTTGCTTTAGGTTTTATGGGTGAATAACACTTTACTTATTCACTACAGGTAATCAGCGCTGATGTCCCGCCAGACATGGAAGCAGTATCAGGGGAGCGAGGAAGTGCCTGATTTGAAACAGCGCCTGGAAGAAATTCAGGCCAGCTTGGGGTTGTCGAGCAGCGATTTGCGCCAGCGTTTGCAATTATTGCAACTGGATGTCGCTGACTTGACGGTGTTCGATCGCCACTTGCCATTGATTGATCGCTTGCAGCAGGCCTGTATGGATGCATTGATGGCGCACCTGGCTCCTTTTAAGCGTCTGAACGGTGTGCTCAGCCGCGATGACCAGCAAAGCAGTCTCAAGCAACAGCAAATGCGCTATTTTGGCCAGTTGGTTCGTGGGCCCTTTGATATGCAGTACGCTCGCTTGCGCGTGCTCTATGGCATCCAGCAAGAGCGCAATGGTGTTGACCTCAAATGGTATCTGGGTGCTTACCATTTCTATCTGGATTACATGGGCGCTGCCCTTTAGGCGCATTTTGCCGACCAGATTACACTCGCTCGCCAGCTGTATCACAGCCTGCGCCGCGCCGTATTCTTTGATATGTCATTGGTATTGGATACCTATTCCGCGGCCAGCCGGCTGGCCTTACAAGATAGCGAAGCACGCTATCAGCGTGCAGTGCAAGGTGCCAACGATGGCCTCTGGGAATGGCATGTTGACGAGGATCGCCTGACGGTTTCGCCGCGCTGGAAGGATATGCTCGGACTTGATGATGCGACCTTACCGCATACCCTGAGTGCCTGGGCAGCTCGCATGCCGGAGGCCCAGCAACAGGCTTTTCTCGCCGCAGTCACGGCTCATCTCGAAGGTCGTCAGGCGTTCCTGCATCTGGAATGCCAGATTCGTGACCGTTGGGGGCAGTTACTCTGGATATTGGTCCGCGGGCTGGTCTCGCGTGATCAACATGGCGAGCGCTTGTTGGCTGGCTCGCAAACGGATATCAGTCAGCGCAAGCAGGCCGAGCACGAGTTGATGCATGCGACCATGCATGACCCGCTGACCGGCTTGCCCAACCGCGAGCGCATGAATGAGTTGCTGTTGCAGGCCTTGCAGCGCCAGGCCAAGCCGGGTGCCCGACATGCTGCAGTGCTGTTTATCGACCTTGATCGTTTCAAGTTGATCAATGACAGCCTGGGTCATCAGGTGGGTGATCAGGTGTTGGTTCAGGTCGCTACCCGCATCGAGCGGTGCTTGCGTCCCGGTGATCATCTGTGTCGTTTTGGCGGTGACGAATTTGTCGTGCTGCTGGATGATATGGCGCATGCCGAGGATGCCGAACGGGTGGCACAGCGCATCATGCACGGTATGCAATACCCGGTAGTGGTTCGTGGCAATCGGCTGAATATCAGCGCCAGTATTGGTGTTGCCCCCTTGAATGGACATGATACCGAGCAGGATGCGCTGCGTGAGGCGGATCTCGCGCTATATCGGGCCAAGGCCTACGGCAAATCGCAACTGGCCCTGTTCAATGCCAGTCTGCAGCAGGAGGTACATCAGCGGTTGAAGCTGGAAACCGCGCTGGGCGATGCGCTGGGCAAAGGTGAGTTCGAGCTGTTCTATCAGCCGATCGTGGAAGTGGCCGCCGACCGCTCGCGGGTTATTGGTGTCGAAGCCTTACTGCGATGGTGGCAGGGCGAGCAGATGATCGGGCCGGACGAGTTCATTCCGATCCTTGAAGAAACCGGTGATATCGTCAAGGTCGGTGACTGGGTATTGAAGCAGGCCTGCACCCAGGTGCGTGAGTGGCAGGAACATGGCCTGCCGGGGCTGCGTTGCTCGGTGAACCTGTCCAGTCGCCAGCTACTGGAAAAGAATTTTGCCAGCCGGGTAGCCGAGGTGTTGGCCGAGACTGGCTTGCCGCCCAAGAGCCTGGTGCTGGAAATTACCGAGAGCCTGTTGATGCAGGATGGCCCGGAAACCCTGGCGACCATGCGCGAGCTGGAAAGCACCGGCGTACGTATCGCGCTGGATGATTTTGGTACCGGCTTTTCGTCACTTGGTTATCTGCATCGTTACCCCCTGCATATCATCAAGATCGACAAGAGCTTTATCAGCAAGGCGCCCGATGACGAGCGATTGAAAGCTATCAGCCGCGCAGTGATTGGCCTGGGCAAGGGCTTGTCCATGGATGTGATAGCCGAGGGCATCGAGACCTCGGCACAGATGGATTTTCTTAGTGGCGAGGGTTGCCACCTGATTCAAGGCTACTGGTTCAGCCGGCCGCAATCGGCAGCAGACCTCAAGCCCTGGCTACTCAATCTGACCCAGACCGGGCCGCAAGGTGGTGTGGCGCACAGCCTGATCAACTAGGTAGCCAGGGATAAACAGGCTGCCGAAAGTTTTGCGTTTAATCAGTATTTCTCTGGTCAGCGTAACAACCGTGGGTCGCCCCGACCCTCTACGCTGGCCAGCTCTTCGGCGTTCAGCCAAGCACTCGGCT
>SKFV01000120.1 GCA_007117785.1 Pseudomonas sp. | reverse complement strand
GTCATGGTCAGCTGCTGCCCCATCTTGAGGACGAGTGAGGCTTTCATGAGTGGGAATTCAACCTTGGCTGCAAAATGATTCTACCTGTGTCATAGGATGCCTGAAATCGGTGCGTTTTAACATAGTCGCGGCAGCGTGCAGGCCAGCGGAACAGGGCGGATGCGCGCATCACAGGCGGAAGCTGTGGCCGAGGTATACATCGCGCACTACCTGGCTGGCCAGTACATCGTCGGCGGAGCCCTCGGCAATGATCAGGCCGTCGTTGAGAATGTAGGCCTTGTCGCAGATATCCAGGGTTTCCCGCACGTTATGATCGGTAATCAGTACGCCGATGCCCTTGTCCTTGAGGTGCTCGATGATCAGCTTGATGTCGCTGACCGAAATCGGGTCAACGCCCGCAAAGGGTTCATCGAGCAGGATGAAACGGGGTTCAGTGGCCAGGGCGCGGGCAATTTCAGCTCGACGACGTTCGCCGCCGGACAGGCTCATACCGCGAGTATCCGCCAGGTGGTGAATGTGGAACTCGCGCAGCAGGGATTCCAGTTTGCCCTTGCGGCCTTCGCGATTCAGGTCCTTGCGGGTTTCCAGAATCGCCATGATGTTGTCGGCAACGGTCAGTTTGCGGAAAATCGAGGCTTCCTGGGGGAGGTAGCCAATGCCGGCGCGTGCGCGGCCATGCATGGGCAGGGCGGTGATATTCTTGCCGTCGATAGTCACCTTGCCTTCGTCAGCCTTGACCAGGCCAACCACCATATAGAAGCAGGTGGTCTTGCCGGCGCCATTGGGGCCGAGCAGGCCAACCACTTGCCCGCTGCTGATAGCCACCGAGGCATCACGTACAACCTGGCGACCTTTGTAGGCTTTGGCCAGATGCTGGGCTTCAAGGGTAGCCATAATCAGTTATCACCACTGCGGCTGCGCGGCTGGATGGTGATTTCGATACGTTGACCACTGCCAGCCTCACCTTCACGGCGGCCGGCATCGACCACGCGGCGATTGATGTCATAGGTGATGAGGTCACCACTGAAGGTGTCGCCGGCCTGGTCGAGGTGCCCGCGCTCGATAAGTACCACGCGCTGAGTATCAGCATGGTATTCAATGGTTTGCGCGCGCGCGTTGATCTGGCCGCGACCGCCGGGAGGGTCTTGCCGCCAGGTAGCGGGGCTGCCGGTAGAAACCAGCTTGCTGATGTCGCCATTGGCGTCCATTGACAAGGTGACCTGGTTGCCGGTCAGGCGCATGCTGCCCTGGGTCACAATGACATCGCCACGGTAGACGGCGCTGTTACGTGCATCATCCAGTGTGGCGCTATCCGCCTGGATGTTGATCGGCTGCTGGGTGTCAACTGCCAGCACAACCGGGCTGGCGAGCAGACAGGCGGCCAGTAGCAGGGAATTAATCGACCTCATGTCGGCCTCTTACCATGGACAGCAGCTCGATGCGGCTGTCGTTGAGAAAAACGTGCATACCTCGGGCGGTGGTGACGCCCTGCGCATACTCAATTCTAACGTCCTCTGCGGTTTCCGCATAATCACGCCGCGGATACAGGGTCAGTGCCTCGGTGAGCAGGCGTCTTTGCTGGCCGCTGGGTAGTGTTTGTTCGATCACCACATCGTCGGTGAGTTCGACCTGATCACCATTGGCGCTGATCAGCGCTGTTGCAGCCTCTAGCTGCCACGGCGGTTCAGGTAGTGGTCGGTAGAGGGTCAGTTCCGGTTGGCTCATGCGGCTCTGGCCACTGTCCAGGTCATGCGTTGTGCGCAGACTGGTCAGGCGATAGCTGGGTTGGCCATTGTCATCACGCATCAGGGTCCAGGCCGGCCCGATAATGAAATCAGGCTGTTCGGGGTCGCTGATTACCGGTTCGGGAATAAAGCTGGCCGGGCGTATGTTCCAGTAACCAACTGCCAGGGCCAGCGCCAGAATAAGCCCGCCGACAATGCCGGTGATCAGGTAGCGTGGAATGCGCAGCATCACAGGTAGGCCGCCTGCGCTGTGTCCAACGTACCCTGGGCGCGCATGATGAGTTCACAGAACTCGCGGGCCGCCCCGGCTCCGCCATTGGCCTGGGTAACGCCATGCGCATGTTGGCGTACAAAGGGGTCGGCGCTGGCGACAGCCATACCCAGGCCAACGCGACGCATGACAGGCAGATCCGGCAGGTCATCACCCAGAAAAGCGATTTCATCCAGCTCGACCTGAACGCTTTCGCGCAGTTCAGCCAGGGCATTCAGTTTGTCTTCGCGGCCCTGAATAAGGTGTTTGATGCCCAGGTTGGCAGCGCGGCGCTCAACCAGTGGCGACTTGCGGCCACTGATAATGGCGACTTCCACGCCACTGTTGATCAGCATTTTGATGCCGTGACCATCCAGGGTGTTGAAGGATTTGAACTCGGTGCCGTCAGGCATGAAATACAGGCGGCCGTCGGTCAGCACACCGTCAACATCGAAAATGGCCAGGCGGACAGCGGCCGCGCGTTGTTGTAGTTGTGCCTGGTTCATACTACCCCCGCACGTAACAGGTCATGCATATTCAGGGCGCCTACCGGGTTACCGGCAGGATCAACCACGAAGAGTCCACTGATTTTGCTGTCATCCATGATCTTGAGTGCTTCGGCGGCCAGTGCACCCTGGCGGACGGTTTTGCAGCGTGGCGTCATCAGGCTGTCGATGCGTGCCTGGTGAATGTCTACGGATTGGTCGAGGGTTCGACGCAAGTCGCCATCAGTAAAGATGCCTGCCAGGGTACCATCCGCGGCAAGTATCCCGGTCAGCCCGAGGCTCTTGCGCGTCATTTCCAGCAGGGCATCACGTAGCGATGTATCGGTGCTGACCAGCGGCATGCGCTCACCAGCATGCATGATGTCATCGACCAGTAATAACAGGCGGCGGCCAAGGCTGCCGCCAGGATGGGAAAAGGCAAAATCTTCAGCACTGAAGCCACGTGCTTCCAGCATTGCTATGGCGAGGGCGTCGCCCATGACCAAAGCGGTGGTGGTACTCGAGGTGGGTGCCAGGTTCAGTGGACAGGCTTCTTGCTCGACACCGGTATCCAGGTTGGCCACCGCCGCTTTGGCCAGGGTGGAGTCACGATTGCCGGTCAGGCTGATCAGCGGTACACCGAGGCGTTTGAGCAATGGCAGCAGAGTGACCACTTCACTGGTATTGCCTGAGTTGGACAGGGCAATGACCACGTCGTCACGGGTAATCATCCCCATATCGCCGTGACTGGCTTCACCGGGGTGCACAAAAAAAGCCGGTGATCCGGTGCTGGCCAGAGTCGCTGCCAGTTTATTGCCAATATGGCCGGATTTACCCATACCGGTGACGATGATGCGCCCACTGCACGCCAACAGGGTCTGGCAGGCACGGTCGAAGGTGCCATCAAGACGGCTCAACAGGCTGTCCACGGCATCCCTTTCCATGCCAATGGTGCGCTGGGCGGAAGCAATGAAATTGAAATCGGCTGCTGGTGTCGGCATGGTGCTCGCTTTCTGAAGCTATGTGGCGGGCAGTATAACCCAGTAATCGGGGTTTTCTCACCCCGCTGTCACGTCTCGCAAGCTGTGCAGCTTGGGCGCAGACGGCCAAGCTGGTATATTACGACGCTTGTTACTGCGGTAACGCCAACTCGCACCCAGAGCCGTGTTCGATGACCGATGCAACCGACTACCTTGTAGAGCTCAATGATGTGACCTTCAAACGGGGTCAACATACCGTTTTTGATCGCGTCAACATCCGCATTCCGCGTGGCAAGGTCACCGGTATCATGGGGCCATCCGGGTGCGGCAAGACAACCTTTCTTCGCTTGATTGGCGCTCAACTGCGCCCGGACAGCGGTCAGGTCCTGGTGAATGGCCAGAACATCCCCGAGTTGGGCCGCAAGGAACTCTTCGCCGCCCGTCAGCATATGGGCATGCTGTTTCAGAGTGGCGCGCTCTTTACCGACCTCAGTGTGTTCGAGAATGTGGCTTTCCCGCTGCGCGTCCATACCGACCTGCCGGAAGACATGATCCGCGATATCGTTATGCTCAAGCTGCAAGCGGTTGGCTTGCGCGGCGCCTGGAAACTGGCACCCGATGAGCTCTCCGGTGGCATGAAGCGCCGCGTGGCGCTGGCAAGGGCCATCGCCCTGGATCCGCAATTAATGATGTATGACGAGCCTTTCGTTGGCCAAGATCCGATTTCCATGGGGGTGCTGGTGCGTCTGATTCGTTTGCTCAATGACGCATTGAACCTGACCAGTATCGTGGTTTCGCATGACCTGGCGGAAACCGCCAGCATTGCCGATTACCTCTATGTGGTGGGTGACGGACAAGTGCTGGGTGAGGGCGAGCCGGATGAGTTGATGCATTCGGATAATCCGCGCATTCGCCAGTTCATGCAGGGTGAGCCGGATGGGCCGGTGCCTTTCCATTACCCGGCTGATAACTATATCGATGACTTGCTCAAGGGAGATCGCAAACTGTGAGTGCCATGATTGATCGTTTGGCGGCTCTCGGGCGCGTGGGTCTGGACGTCCTGGCGGCAGTGGGTCGATCAGGTGTGTTCTTGCAACATGCGCTGATCGGGCGTTCTTCCTATGGCAGCGGCTTTCATCTGTTGTGCCGGCAGCTGTATGCGGTCGGCGTGCTGTCGCTGCCAATCATTATTGTCTCCGGGCTGTTTATCGGCATGGTGCTGGCCCTGCAGGGGTACAATATTCTGGTTGATTTTGGGTCTGAGTCTGCGGTTGGTCAGATGGTAGCGTTGACCATTCTGCGTGAGCTGGGGCCGGTCGTTACCGCTTTGCTGTTTGCCGGTCGTGCGGGTTCGGCACTGACTGCCGAGATTGGTCTGATGAAGGCCACGGAACAGCTCTCCAGCCTGGAGATGATTGGTGTCGACCCACTTAAATATGTGATAGCCCCGCGTCTGTGGGCGGGCTTTATTTCCATGCCCATTCTGGCGGCGATTTTCAGTGTGGTCGGTATCTGGGGTGGCGCCATGGTGGCCGTCGACTGGCTGGGTGTGTACGACGGTTCCTACTGGGGCAATATGCAGGCCTCGGTTGCCTTTGGCCACGATGTAATGAACGGCATGATCAAGGCGGTGGTATTTGCCTTTGTCGTTACCTGGATTGCCGTCTTCCAGGGCTATGACTGCGAACCCACGTCCGAAGGCATCAGCCGGGCCACCACACGTACTGTGGTCTACGCCTCGTTGGCTGTGCTCGGGCTGGACTTTATTCTGACGGCTTTGATGTTCTGATTGGCAAGGAAACTGACATGCGTACCCGTACTCTGGAACTGACAGTCGGCGTTTTCATCCTTATAGGGGTGTTGGCGCTTTTGGTGCTGGCCCTGCGCGTCAGTGGTCTGACCTTGAGCGCGCCGGGCAATACCTACACCCTGGTCGCTTACTTTGATAATGCTGCAGGCCTTACCCCGCGCTCCAGGGTCACTCTGTCTGGCGTTACTGTCGGCCAGGTGACCCGGGTGACCTATGATCGCGATCGCTTCGCCAGCCGGGTTGAACTGGCTATTAACAGCGAGGTCAACAATATACCCAGTGACAGTAGCGCATCGATCCTGACTGCCGGCCTGTTGGGGGAGAAATATGTCGGCTTGTCGATTGGCGGTGAAGAAGATGTGCTGCGCAATGGTGACGAGATCTACGACACCCAGTCAGCCCTGGTGCTGGAAGAAATGATTGGCCGGTTCCTTATGAACACGGTCAGCTCGGACTGAATGGAGAATGCCAATGCGTAGCATGATCAAATATTCGCTTGCCCTGCTCTTGCTGTTGCCCCTGGCTGCACAGGCAGGCCCCAAAGCAGCGCAGGCCGTGGTTGACGATACGGCAAACCGTATCATGACCTTGCTGAATGACAATCGCGATAAGTATCGTGAAAATACCTCAGCCCTGGTCAATGACCTGAACGAAGTGCTGGATCCGGTCGTCGACTTTCAAGGCTTTGCCCGCAGCGTGATGACGGTGCGGCACAGCCGCAATGCATCACAGGACCAGATCGATCGTTTTATTGACTCCTTCAAGAGCAATATTGCCGAGTTCTATGGCTCTGCTCTGCTGGAATTCAATGGTGGCGACATCACCGTGCATGCACCCCGTGAGCGGGATCAGCAGAGCCCTGACCGCACTGCCGTGCACATGGATATCCGTACGCCCGATGGTCAGACATACCGGGCGACCTACACCATGGTAAAAATTGACGACGAGTGGAAAGTGCGCAATGTGATCGTGGAGGGTTTTAACGTCGGCTTGTTGTTCCGTGATCTCTTCGCTCAGGCTATGCAGCAACACCGCAATGATCTGGATGCCGTGATTGCTGATTGGGGCTCGGTGATTAAGGCCTCACGGGATGAGATCGAACAAGAGGTCCAGGAGTGAGCGCGCAACTTATCAGCGACCAGCAGCATATCCGCCTGCAAGGCGAAATCGACTTTGCCAACGCCAAGGCGCTGCAAGTGCAATTGAGTGCAGCCGTGACCCAGGCTGGCAGTCAGGTGTGTGTCGACCTGTCTGGTGTCGAGCATGCCAACAGTGTGGGCCTGTCATTGTTGCTGAGTGCCGCGCGCAATGCCGACGAGCGTGGCGCCAGGCTGACGTTCAGCGGTCTGCCAAAACAGCTGCAAAGTATGGCCGCTGTCTGCGGCCTGGATGACTGGCTGGCTGAGCATGCCGCCGAACCCGTCGAGCAACAGGAGAATGTGTAAATGCAAGCCGTTGAAGTCAAGCAACTGATCGAAGAGCAGGTAGCGAATACCCAGGTTGAAGTTGATGGTGAAGGCTGCAACTTTCAGCTGTTCGTCATCAGTGACGAGGTGGCGGCGTTGTCTCCGGTCAAACGTCAGCAAGCCATTTATGCGGTGCTCAACGACGCTATTACGGATGGTCGTATTCATGCGGTCACCATGAAATTCTTTACCCGCCAGGCGTGGGCCAGCCGCGCCTGAGGGCGTGCAGACAGAGATATCTTAATGGACAAACTGCTCATCACCGGCGGTCAGCGACTGGACGGTGAAGTACGTATTTCTGGTGCCAAGAACTCGGCCTTGCCGATTCTGGCGGCCACCCTGTTGGCCGATGATGCGGTGACTATCTGCAATTTACCGCATCTGCACGACATCACCACCATGATCGAGTTGTTCGGCCGCATGGGTGTGCAGCCAGTGGTCGATGAGCGGCTGAATGTGGAAGTGGACCCGCGTTCCATCTCTACCCTGGTCGCACCTTATGAACTGGTCAAGACCATGCGCGCCTCGATTCTGGTGCTAGGCCCCATGGTGGCGCATTTCGGTTATGCCGAGGTGGCTTTGCCCGGTGGCTGTGCCATTGGCTCGCGACCGGTTGATTTGCACTTGCGCGGTCTGGAAGCCATGGGCGCCGAGATAGAAGTTGACCAAGGCTACATCAAGGCCCGTGCCCCGGAAGGTGGCCTGCGTGGTGCGCACTTTTTCTTTGACACGGTCAGCGTCACTGGTACGGAAAATATCCTCATGGCCGCCACCCTGGCCAAGGGTAAAACCGTACTGGAAAACGCCGCGCGTGAGCCGGAAGTGGTTGATCTGGCCCAGTGTCTGATTGCCATGGGCGCCAAGATCAAGGGTCATGGCACCGCCACTATCGAAATTGAGGGTGTCGAGCGTTTGCACGGTGCCCGATACTCGGTCATGCCTGATCGGATCGAAACCGGTACTTTCCTCATTGCTGCGGCGATTACCGGCGGCCGGGTCAAGTGCAAGGATACCGATCCGACTACGCTGGAAGCGGTACTGCTCAAGCTTGAAGAGGCTGGCGCCCTGATCGAAACTGGCAAGAACTGGATCAGTCTGGACATGAAAGGCCGCCGGCCCAAGGCGGTCAATGTGCGCACTGCGCCTTATCCGGCTTTCCCGACCGATATGCAGGCGC
Organism: Pseudomonas sp.; assembly: GCA_007117785.1. Classification (GTDB taxonomy): domain Bacteria; phylum Pseudomonadota; class Gammaproteobacteria; order Pseudomonadales; family Pseudomonadaceae; genus Halopseudomonas. The sequence continues at coordinate 3,031 of SKFV01000120.1, read as the reverse complement.
AGTTCGTGGCGCTGAATGCGATCGCCGAGGGCACCGGCACGGTGATTGAAACCGTCTTCGAGAACCGTTTCATGCATGTGCAGGAACTGAGTCGCATGGGCGCGCATATTCAGGTCGAAGGCAATACAGCCGTAGTGACCGGCGTTGACCAACTCAAGGGCGCACCGGTGATGGCGACCGATCTGCGCGCATCAGCCAGTCTGGTGTTGGCGGCACTGATTGCCGAGGGTGACACCCTGGTTGACCGCATCTACCATATTGATCGCGGTTACGAGTGTATTGAAGAGAAATTGCAGCTGCTGGGTGCAAGCATCCGCCGCGTTACGTCCTGAGAGGCCGACATGACCCAGACACTGACCATTGCCCTGTCCAAGGGGCGTATCCTTGACGACACGCTGCCGCTGCTGAAACTGGCCGGAATCGAGCCGACCGAGGACCTGGAAAAGAGCCGCAAGCTGATTTTCCCGACCACAGACCCGAATGTGCGTCTGTTGATCGTGCGCGCCACCGATGTGCCGACCTATGTCGAGCAGGGCGCTGCCGATCTGGGTGTGGCGGGTAAAGATGTACTGATGGAATACGGCAGCCAAGGTTTATATGAGCCGCTGGATCTGAAAATTGCCATTTGCAAACTGATGACTGCTGGGCCGGTGAATACGCCGGAACCGAGTGGCCGTCTGAAAGTTGCCACCAAATTTGTCAATGTCGCACGCCGCTATTATGCCGAGCAGGGCCGTCAGGTAGAATTGATCAAGCTGTACGGTTCCATGGAGCTTGCTCCGCTGGTCGGCCTGGCGGACAAGATCATCGACGTGGTGGATACCGGCAATACCCTGCGCGCCAATGGCCTGGAGCCACAGGAACTGATTGCCGATATCAGCTCCCGACTGGTGGTCAACAAGGCCTCAATGAAAATGAAGCACGCCCGCATCAAGACACTGATTGATGCCTTGGCCGCTGCGGTAGAACAACGCAGCGCTGCTTGAAATTGTCTTAGCTAACCTGCACAGGAAGAGATCATGAACGCCAAGCCCGTCAAAATCGCCCGTTTGAACGCCAATCAGGCTGATTTCGACCAGCATCTGGATAAGCTGCTGGCCTGGGAAGGCGTGTCGGATAAAGCCGTTAACGAACGGGTAGACGAGATTATTGCTGCCGTGCGCGCCAAAGGTGATGCGGCCTTGCTGGAATACACCGCGCGCTTTGATGCACTGGATGTGGCCAGCATAGCTGATCTGACACTGGATCGCGCGCGCCTGGAGTTGGCGCTGGAGCGTATCAGCCCGGAGCAGCGTAAGGCGCTGGAAGTGTCCGCCGAACGTGTGCGTCAGTACCACGAAAAACAGCAGCAGCCGTCCTGGCGTTATACCGAAGCCGATGGCAGCGTTCTGGGTCAGCAAATCACCCCGCTGGATCGGGTCGGTATCTATGTGCCGGGTGGCAAGGCTTCATACCCCTCATCCGTATTGATGAACGCCATTCCGGCCAAGGTTGCCGGTGTGCCTGAAGTGGTCATGGTCGTGCCGACTCCGCGTGGCGAAATCAACGAGTTGGTACTGGCCGCCGCCTGTATTTCCGGTATTGATCGGGTATTTACCTTGGGCGGCGCACAAGCCGTTGCAGCCCTGGCCTACGGCACTGAGACAGTCCCGCCAGTCGACAAGATTGTCGGCCCCGGCAATATCTATGTCGCCACGGCCAAACGTGCCGTATTTGGCAAGGTGGGTATTGATATGATTGCCGGCCCGTCGGAGATCCTGGTGATCTGTGACGGCCAGACCGATCCGGACTGGATCGCCATGGACCTGTTTTCCCAGGCCGAGCACGATGAAGATGCCCAGTCGATTCTGTTGTCGCCAGACGAGGCCTTCCTCGATGCCGTGCAAGAGAGCATTGATCGCCTGCTGGGTGAGATGGAGCGTGCCGACATGATGCGCATCTCCCTGGAGACGCGCGGCGCGCTGATCAAGGTCGATAGCCTGGAGCACGCCTGCGAGCTGAGCAACCGTATCGCACCGGAGCACCTGGAGCTTTCCGTGGCTGATCCGGATGCCTTGTTGCCGCAGATTCGTCATGCCGGTGCCATCTTTATGGGCCGCTTTACCCCGGAAGCACTGGGCGACTACTGCGCCGGGCCGAATCACGTGTTGCCAACTTCCGGCACCGCGCGCTTCTCCTCGCCACTGGGGGTCTATGACTTCCAGAAGCGCTCCTCGATCATTTTCTGCTCACCTGAAGGTGCCTCTGAACTGGGCAAGACCGCCTCGGTCATGGCCCGCGGCGAAAGCCTCACCGCTCACGCGCGCAGCGCCGAATACCGCATCAAGAACTGAATTATTGCGCTGCGCTGGCAGCTTTTATCGCAAGGAGTTACCCATGGCAGTCGGACTTGGCCCCCTACCCGAAATGCGTCCCGTCCCTGGCTTGCGCCTGGGCATCGGTAGTGCCGGTATCAAGCGGGCAGGGCGCAAGGATGTGGTGATCATGGAGTTGGCGCCAGAAGCCGTGGTTGCCGGCGTATTTACCACCAATGCCTTCTGCGCCGCACCGGTCACCCTGTGCCAGCGTCGCCTGTCTCAGCATCCCCGTTACATGCTGGTGAACACCGGCAACGCCAATGCCGGTACCGGCAAACCGGGTATGGCTGCCGCCGAGAAAACCTGCCAGGCCCTGGCCGAACTGACTGGCGTCAACGCTGAACAAGTGCTGCCGTTCAGCACGGGTGTCATCGGTGAGTTATTGCCGGCGGACAAGATTATTGCTGCACTGCCTGACGCCTTGGCCAACCTGCGCCCGGACAACTGGCCTGCCGCCGCCAGCGGCATCATGACCACGGATACCTTGCCCAAGGGCAGCAGCCGTAAATTGCAGCTGGCCGGCACCACAATCACAATCACTGGCATCTCCAAAGGTGCCGGCATGATTCGCCCCAATATGGCCACCATGCTGGGCTATATCGCCACCGACGCCCGCATCAGTCAGGCTCTGTTGCAAAATATGGTCAAAACCGGCGCTGATCAGTCATTCAACC